>CAZELC010000112.1:0-8913 GCA_964512865.1 uncultured Bacteroidales bacterium | reverse complement strand
AATTATTCTCAATAAACCGGTATTTATGAATTCCTTATAATCAGGATCTGTACATTTAAAATATTTTTTTTCTTCAACCTCAGTTAACTTGTTATTATTGATATTTGTATGAGAACCAGGCGAAATTGAGCTTGCCGATTTTATGTAAATACTCATTATTTTAATTTTGAAAAAATTAATGTTGAATTATTTCCACCAAAGCCGAATGAGTTTGATAACACATTATTTACTTCAGCATTTCTTATAAGTTTTTTAACAGGACTAATCCCAAGTTCTTTTATTTCATCACTAAAATTAAGATTAGGATAAACAATGCCATATTTAATTGCCAGAGCTGAAAGTACGGCTTCTATTCCTCCGGCAGCACCAAGAGTATGTCCTGTAAAAGATTTTGTTGAACTGAACAGAGGCATATTTTCACCAAAAATCCTTTTCATTGCAATTCCTTCAGAGAGATCATTATTCTGAGTTCCTGTGCCATGAACATTAATATAACTTATATCGTTAGCATTTAATTTACTAATTTTCAAAGCTTTTGACATTGCAAGGAAAGCTCCATTGCCTTCCGGAGATGAAGCAGTTTGATGATAAGCGTCATTAGCATTTCCATAACCCGTTAATTCACAGATAATAGTTGCACCTCTCTTTTTTGCGGATTCTTCAGATTCGAGTACAATGAATCCTGCTCCTTCTCCAAGTGTAAGACCATTGCGTTTTTCATCAAATGGTTTGCAACCGTCTTTATCTAAAATCATTAAAGTATTGAAACCATTAATTGTAAACCTTGTAACTGCATCAGTTCCACCGGCAACAACTCTGTCGAGGATATTATTTTTAATTAATCTGGCTCCCAACATAATTGAATTCGCTGATGATGAGCAAGCAGTGCTGATAGTTGTAATGAAATCTCTTATTCCAATTTTTTCAGCAATTTTAGATGTACTGTCATAACAATCATGTCCTCGAATTTCTTCAATATTACCAGAATTGTGATCATTATAAAAACTATTATAGAATTCTTCAGATGTATCCATTCCGCCAACGGAGGTAGCCGAAATCAGACCGTTTCTCATCTCATGCAGATCAAGTCCCGAATTTTTCACAGCTTCTGTTGCGGCAATAATTCCCAGAAGCGCGGTTCTTGTGTACAGCTTATTGTCCTTAATTTCAGCCAGCACAGACAGCTCTGAGTTTGTAAGCTTAACTTCAGCTGCCGGCAATTTATCTTTATAAAATGTTTCAAGGTTTTTAATACTCCCTAACCCAGAAGTTGATGATTCTATTGCAATTAAAGTATCATTCACACCAGTTCCAATTGATGAAATAATACCTGTTCCAGTGACAAAGACCTTTTTCGACATTAGTTATAATAAATTTTCGGCTAAGATAATTTTTTTTTTTGAATTGTAAACCTATCAAGACACAACATCCAATATCTCAGCAATATCAACAACATCACAAGAGCTGTGTTTAGCCATTGTTTTTTTGCAAAGCGGACATGAGGTAATAATTTTATCAGGGTTATTTTTACAAAATTCATTAACCATTTCGGATGCAATTATCTTTCTGGAATCGCTTCTAATTTTAGTATTAGCAATACTTCCGCCGCAACATAATGAATCATTTTTAGAATTTTTTATTTCACTGAAAGCAGAGATCATTTTTAAAATTTCTCGAGGTTCATTGTAAATATTGCTTCCTCTGCCAAGTTCACATGGATCGTGATAGACCAGTTTAAGACCACTTTGTTTAACGTTCAAGTGACCGCTTTTTATCAGTTTGTTAAAATATTCGGTATGATGCATTACATCAATTCCCAACCTGTATTCTTCTTTGAACGCTCTGTAGCAAATAGGACAAGACGTTACAAGAGTTTTTGCTCCGGTTGATTGGAAAATATATTTGTTAATGTTGATAAGCCTTTCGGCATCCTCTTGCTGTCCGGCCAGCATTAAAGGTCTTCCGCAGCAGATACTTCCATCCTCATCAATAAAATTAAAATCAATTTTTGCTTTTGTCAGAACGCTAATTACTGAGTTTTTTATAGAAGGTGTCAGATGAGTCATACAACCTGCGAAATAAATTATTTCAGCTTTTTTATATTCTTTTACAGGAATATAAGTGAAATCAGCAGGGATAGATTTATTTTTCCCGATTCGCAGAGAAAGGCGTAAAGCATCAGTGTCAATCTTTACCGGACAATACTCCTTACATCTTCCACAAACCAGACAATAATTAGCCACATTTTCATCTACTTTTCTATTTCTGATGCTTTTAATGAAGTAAACCGATTGAGTATTTTGAATATCAGATTTTATCTGAAGCTGACATTTGTCAATGCAAATTCCGCACATAGGACAAGAATTAACTTCAAGATCCTTAAAACTGTTGTACTTTTTGCTTTGACCTATCCCAAATCTCCTAAAAGCAATAAGCAAAATTTCTGCTGGGATATGCATATATCTTGAAAAAGGCAACATTGTAAAAAATATCCCCAGATCAATTGAATATAACCACCAAAAAAGGTGAAACATTTGCAATTTTGAAGATGTTAGGGAAAGAAGATTTCCAATAGTTCCCGTAAGAAATCCTCCGCTACCATAAAGTGCAGCAGCATAGCTTTCTGCCATCAAACGCAGTGGAAAAATAAGCCACAAGGAATACATCGCAATCATGTCGTATTTTCTGATTTTTGATGTTTTCTTCATTTTAAAAATCCTGGAATACAAACGTTTTGAAATTGCCAGAATTATTCCTGACAGAATAAGCAGCAAGAAAAAATCCATTAAAAAAGTGAAGATATTGGTCAGAGGAATGTCAGGTTTTTCATGAACAAAAAACTTAAAGAAAATTGGGAAATATGGAAAATTAAATTCAAAACCGGTATAAATTCTGGATTCAACATTACCAATAACAATAAGCATAAACCATCCGAAAGCAAAGCTCATGTGCATGAATCCCAGGAGTTTATTCACCTTAAAAATTCTTAGATGGAAAAGGCTTTCAAGTAGAACTTCTTTTGCTACGCCGAATATTTTTGCACTAAAAATTCCTTTATTTAATCTAAATTTATCACGAGGTGATAAGGCGTTCATCCATCTTGAGAATTTTAGAATAACAAGCGTAAAAAGGAGAAAAAATCCTACACTGAATGGTATAACAAAAGGGTCAAATCTCATTGTATTTCAGAAGTGCTTTTTTAATATTCAAAATAATATTTCTGGTATTTACGTCGCGAGGGCAAACCAGCATACATTTACCACACATCATACATTTTGACATTTCTGCCCTGAGACCTGAAGTATCACCTCTTTTTATCTGTAAAATTATTTTCCGGAGTCCGAAATCCGAAAATTTATTTACTGAACATGTTGCACTACAGGTTCCACATGAAATACAAATCATGATGTCTGGTTCGTATTTTTTTATTAAATTGAACAGTGTCTTATCATTTTTATCATAATCGATCTGCCTGTCCTTATTAATTGTGAAGCCAAAATTCTTCATCAAATTTTATTTTTTTCTTCCTTTTTCAATATCAAATCCTTCAAGATAACTTGCCATTGTTGTTGCAGCTGCCCTTGCATCAGTAATAGTATTAGTAATTGTTTTAGGAGATGTGCAGGTGCCCGCGAAAAAAATTCCAGGGATATTTGAAATATTAGTCAGAGTATGTTGGTCCATGGTTTTAAAAAAGCCGTTTTCACCGAGTTTAAGACCAAGTAAATCCGACATTTCCTTAGTTCCTTTAGCTGTGACAAAGCCTATCATAAGTACTAATAAATCTACATTCATTTTTAATGGTTTGCCTGCCAAAGTATCTTCAACCTTAATCATTATTGATTTATCGATATTCTCGCAAGCTTCCGATAATCGTCCTCTGATAAAAGTAACTCCATGCTTTTCCTGTGCTTCCTTATAAAGTGTTTCGAAATGCATTCCATACATTCTCAAATCCATATAGAAACAAAAAATTTCGGTGTCAGGTAATTTTTCTTTTAACTCGATAGACTGCTTTACAGCAGTAACGCAGCAGACTTTTGAGCAATATTTATTTCCAACTTTTTCATCTCTTGAACCAACACAATGAATAAATCCTACTCTTTTCGGTGGTTTACCTGCAGATGTGAGAATATTACCATCATTGGTGAACATTTTTTCAAGTTCGGCAGAAGTTATAACATTATCATAGATACCGTAACCGTACTCTTCTTTTTTGCGTGCGTCAAACAGGTCATAACCTGTTGTAACCAATATTGCATCAGCACTTAAGTCATTACCATTGTTCAACTTCAAAAGAAATTTATTATCGTTTTTCTCGAACCCTGTTACTTCAGTTCCAAAAAGGACTCTCACATTTTCATTATTAATACCTTTATTTAAAAAATCAACTACTTCTTTTCCAAGTCTCATTGTTGGGAATAGTTTTTCCCAGTTCAACAAATGACCTCCAAGCTTATCGGTTTTTTCGATAAGAGTGACATTATACCCCATAGCCGTAAGGTACGCAGAAGATTCCATTCCGGCGATACCTCCACCAATTACTACGATTTTCTTTTTTTTCATAATAAATATGAAGTATTACTATTTTAAAATTTTGCCATTTATATCTTTATGTTTATCCTCCGGATCATATTCAATTCCAATTTTATCAAGAAGCGGTTCGCAATCAATTTGATGCATTTGCAATCCAAGATCCCAAGGATTATAACCAAGTACCAATCCTGCCAATTCTTCATAAGTAAGCACAGGAATTCCATTTCCCGTATCAGAATAGATTTTTCCTTCAAGTTCAGCAATTGCATACTGCCACCTATCAAGAAACATAGGGCAACCAGGGCAGTTAGTGATAATCAAATCCGGTTTATAAGGTTCCATTGATTCAAACTTTTTATGTGAGCAGGCAATAGAATAACCTCTGTTTGCCTGAACCAAATATTGTCTGAAACCAAACCCACAGCAATGTCTTCTTTCAGGGTAATCGATAATATTTCCGCCCCACTCTTCCACCATACCAATAAGAACATAAGGATATTCTGCTCCTCCTACTCCTTTATCAGGGAACATTTTTGAATAATGGCAACCAATATGCTCAACAACTTTAAGTGGTTCACCAGTTTTTGCATTAATTAATTTGTATTTGGCATTAGCAGCAATTTCTTTTCTGAATTTAAATATCAGATCGCTGGCATGAGCAATATTTTTTGGTTTTTCAAACTCCCGTCCCGTTGCATCTTTAAGATATTTTCTTACTTTTTTCTCCTGTTCGGGAAAATGGTGCCATGTATCAAGAACTTCTGTATATATGCCAAAAGAGGTAATGCAAGATGGAACCAGATTTTCATATCCAGCTTCGGTCATAAGTGCAAATTGACGTGCAACAACAGTCATCATAGTATCAAGTGGTATGATATCAGCATGATAACCAATTCCTGTACAAGTAGTGTGGCAAGCATGTTCATAAACATCCTTTTTAATAACATTTCTCATAATATCAAGAAATGCCGTTTCGGAGCCCGGAAAAAAATTCTGTCTGACGCAACTTCTGACATAGAAATATCTGTCATCAGCAATATCTTTTTGGTAATCCTTCCAAATAGCCTGTTTACCTTCAATTATCATAAAATAATCTGTTTATCGGCAATGCTCTCCGTTATTAAAAGTATAAATGTGTTTAAAATACTCATTTTCAATACCATCATCAAGTTTCAAATTAAGTTCCTCCGCCTTAATTTTTGAATGATTTTCAATTTTTTCAAATCGCTCAATGCCTCCGGTTACTTCAAATATCTTTCTAATTTCATCCAATGATTCCTTGTTAATTTTTCTTAAGATGCCTGTTCCTTCTCCCTGATAATTTGCGCCCATTCTATTGAAGACTGAGTTCCAGTTATTTTGTATCCAATCCCAAACTGGCCCTTGCTCAGGATGGAGATCGGTTCCGATTCCTTCAAGATAAAGACAATAACCATGTTTCAATATCCATTCGCCGACAGTTCTTTTAACTGCAAGTTGTTGTCGTCCTTTTTCAGACTCTACAAAATATCCTAATTCAATTGAGAGAGATCTAAGTGCCATAATTATAAGACCGGGAGCATTACCACGAGGGCACCGTGTTTTACATGACATACATTCTCCACAATACCAGATTGTTTCACTTTTCAATAAATCAATAATCTTGTCATCATCTTTGGATTGGACAGTGTCGGCAATTGTTCTTGGCTCATAATTATAAAACTCGGCGGCGGCGCAGATCGCAGTACAGGTTCCACAATTTATGCATGCTTTAATCCCTTCTTCAAACCTGATATCGGCTTTTAGCATATTATATATTTCGTCCATTTCAAAAAAAATATATGAATAAAACTACTATGATTGTATAAAGAAGCAAAATCTGAATAAAATGCAAAATTAAAAGAAAATACTGAGATTGAATTAAGGCCATGAGTAATTTTCTTAATTATTGTTAACAAAAAAGCCACAGCTTTATCGCTGTGGCTTCTCAGTGTAGTTTTTCAATTAATGCTTGACAAGCATATATTTGGCATTGAAATCAGAATTTTCGAGTTTAAGGTAATAAATACCTGACTCAAGTCCATTTAGTTCAATTGTGTTAGCATTAAAACCATCTTTTGTTTTATAGTTACAATTATAAACTATTTTACCTCTGATATCAACAACAGTAACGTATAGGTATGATTTCTTGCGTGTATTAATTGAAAGATAAATATTATTTTCGAATGGATTAGGATAAATAAATGTCATCATAGCTTAAAGTTTAATTTCATCATGGTTCTAAATGGATTTTATTATCTGTTACCCTCCTTTCTTTATGTTTATACTAGATAAATTTAATATTTTCTGTAATTAATTTGAATTAATACCTCCTTTCTGGTAGTAAAATTACAATTTGAGAAATTTAATAAAAAGAGACTATTAACCTGTTATAAAAAAAAATTGTTTTGCAAGTAATAAAAAAGCCCCGCTGTATATGGCGAGGCGAAGTAAATATTATAAGATTTTTACTATTTCTTAAGAATTTTATAATTTTCTATAGTATTCGCATTTTCAAGTTTCAGATAGTACATACCATCTTTAAGTGTATTAAGGTCAACGGAGTTTGTGTTTAAGCCTTCAGTCGAATTAATCTCAGTTTTATATATTTTCTTTCCTGTAACATCAAAAACCGAAATATTAAGTGTCGAATTATTAACAGAATTATAACTAAGATTGATAACTCCATCAAATGGGTTTGGAAACACTTCCATTGAAGCCTGTGTTTCAATTGAACAGGTTTTTGATGTAATAACTTTGGAATATGACAGGCTTCCGTTAAAATCAGTTTGTTTCAACCTGTAATAAACTACTCCATTATTCTCATTTCTGTCAAGAAAGTTATAAAATCTCATCTCATTGGAGTTTCCTGAGCCAGGTACGACACCTAAAATTTCCCAGTTTGAGGCATCGTCACTTTTTTCAATAGTGAAGAAATCATTATTAATTTCGCTAGCTGTGGACCAGACAACATTTTGTTTGCCGTCATGACATTCAGTTTCTATATTAAGTAATGTAACCGGCAAAGTTCCTCCTGTTTCCAGATCACCGCCTTTTCCGGTAAAATATCCAAAACTTGTAACGCCTGAAGAATGCATTGAATATGGAGAGCTTCCTGTTTCACTGCCAAAACTACCTGATGAAGCTTCCCACACATTATTCGGAGCAGAGCCAGCAGCATTTCGAATAAGGCTGATATCACCAATATTGAAGTTAAGCGCTTCGTCAGAAGTAATCCATTGTATTTTTATTGTTGTAGTGCTGCTGGCATTTCCTTCAGTCTCTGGTGTAATATTCCATGTTCTTTTAATAACACCGCCTGTTATTGGTGTTCCAATGTTTCCATTTTCTAATACTTCGTCGAACAGGTTTACCTTAAAATTTGTTCCGGTTGAATTACTATTTGAAATATAACATGGAGTATAACTTGTAGCTGTTCCAATAGGAAAGACCTGATCTGCTGTAGCTGTCGAACTGTTTACAAATCTTATTACTTTACCTCCTGTTGCTCTGTAAATACCATCTCCTGCAACAATATATTTTGAAGAAGAATAATTGGAAATTGTACCTATTGAGGCAATTGTCAAATTATATGTTGCAATTGTAATTTTACCATTAGAGAAATTAAGTGTTCCATTGACTGAAATATCCTTGTTTAGTTTCACCCCATTTGAGCTGTTGATAGTAAGGTTTAACAAAGAACCTCCGGATGACGGCATTTCATATCCTGTTTCAATTTCAGATGAATTCTGGTTATAAACAATATTAATATCTCCGTCAAATGATGGTGCTGCTGATAAACTTCCGCCTGTTCTGTAAATTGTACATTGGTCAGCAAGCAAAAGAGTATGACCGTTTATCTCAAAATAACCTCCTTTAAGTGTTAAACTTGAAACTACAGTCATATCGGCAGTTAAAGTAAGTGTCGCACCATCATCTATTTCAAGTGTTTCCAATGAGCATTCAACATTGCATGTAATTGAATGAAGTATTGTGATTTTACCTGAAAAAGAAGTCGCAGGAGGCGTTGAAGTGGCCACCCATGAAGCTCCATTATATCTTTCCCATGAAGTTGTTCCATCCCAGTTAGTGGCACCTGAAATTGTTCTATAATCACCGGTAACCTGTGAGTAAGAAGCAAAGGCCAACAGATTC
The DNA here is from genome assembly GCA_964512865.1 of uncultured Bacteroidales bacterium. Classification (GTDB taxonomy): domain Bacteria; phylum Bacteroidota; class Bacteroidia; order Bacteroidales; family CAIWKO01; genus CAZELC01. The sequence goes on along the minus strand of CAZELC010000112.1, from coordinate 204 downwards.
AAACAAAGCAGAAAAATGATCTTAACTTGATTCTTTCTTTTATTGAAAATATTTAGATTATTCATGGCGCTGTTTTTAGTTTTATAATTTATGAGCAGTTAAAATTATTTCCATTATTTTGCATGTAAAATTACTACAGAACAAGATGGAAATAAAAGAGACAAAAAAACCGATTTATCCACCAGTTTTTTTAATTCTTTTTCG
>CAZELC010000111.1:0-8936 GCA_964512865.1 uncultured Bacteroidales bacterium | reverse complement strand
CTTTTCTAAATTATTTATCAACAAATTAGTTAACATTTTTAATAGCACAACGGGTGATTATTTGTAATTATTTAACTGAGTAATTTTTCAATGGGCTTGTTAAATAAAATTTTGGATGATTATGTATTAATATCGGATTAACAATTATATTTTTTTAAACATTTCTCCATCTCTTCCACAACCCAATTTCTTAAATGTGCCGGCTGTAATACTTTGACATCATTTCCATAACTCAAAATTATACTGCGGAACTCATAATTAAGGTTTACAAATAGTGATATTTGAAGTGTTTTATCATCACATTTTATTGTTTTCTGGGTTTCGTGTATTGGTTGGGTAATAACATATTTTCCCTGTGGCATAGAAAATTCAAGAATGACTTTTTCAGGTTTGTTTGGTATGGCTATTAAGCCAATTGTGTTTTCAAAATAAGTTTTACTGTTAAAGTCGTTAGGTCTGTATAGGATATCATTTTCTTTGCTAATTTCACTAATAATACGGTCAAGTCCATAAGTCCTGATTTCATTTAAGTCTTGATTCCATCCAAGCATATACCATCTGTTACGGTATTCTTTTAATATGTAAGGGTGTATTGTCTGTTTAAAAGGTTTCTCCTTCTGAAATGCTTGATAATTAAAGCTAACAACAGTTTTGTTGATAATGCAATTTATCAGTTTCTCTAAATGTTCACTTCCGCAAAATGCCGGAGCTTTCTCAAAGTCAATAAAAGAGCTGAAGTCTTGATTTTTTTTAATTTTTGAAATCTTTACAGCATTCGAAATCTTATCTACCGCATCAGTAAACCTATCAAAAACATCCACATTCCTGAATTGTTGCAATAATGTTGATGCAAATGATAAAGCATTCATTTCATCATCATTAATAGGTAGACTGTCAATTGAATATTTTGAGTTTTTATAACAATATCCTCCTTTATATCTATCGTAGATTATTGGTGCCTCGTAACCTAAGCTTAAATCATTGCGCATTGCAAAAATGTCATCGTCTATTGTCCTTGGGCTGACTCTATAACCAAGTACATCTTCAATAGCATCAATGAGTTCATCTTTATTCACAACGCGACCTCCGGTAAGCTTACGGTTAATCGCTCTGTAGCGTATAAGTGCATATTTATTTTGTGGCATATACCTTTTTTTTCAAAGATATTAATTTCTACGCAGATATATTGCGGGCGGTATGCTGTAATTTGTTTTTATAAATATTAATAAATATGAAAATAGCTCTTATCTCAGATGTTCACTCAAACCTCGAAGCGTTGACTGCAGTATTTAAAAACATTGATTCCTTAAATATTAATAAGATTATATGCATGGGTGATTTGATTGGCTATGGTCCAGATCCGGCTGAGGTAATTTCAGCAATTATTAATAGAAAAATAATCTGTGTTAAAGGAAATCACGATGCTGCTTCTTATGATAAATATGCTCTGGAAATGATGAATTGTAATGCAAGTAAAGTGTTAAAAAAACATATTAAAATGCTTTCTGAGGAGCAGATTGATTTTCTATATGAGTTGCCAGTATTCATAAAACAAAATAATCTTCTGTTTGTGCATGGTGCACCGCCTGATTCATTTTATGAATACACTAATTATTACGATGAAGAAAAACTGTATTTCTTGTTAAGTAGTGGCAATGAAAAAGGTTATGTTGTTGGTCATACCCATATTCCATTTTTATGTGAGTACCTTATTTATCCCCGAAAACTGAAATTGACAGAGCTGCAACCTGATATTGTTTATTCTATTAATAAAAGAACAGACAAATTTCTGATAAGTTGCGGTTCAGTTGGTATGCCCAGAGATAAATATGACAAAAATGCAAAATATATGATTTATAATGAGGAAAATAAAACTGTAGAGATGAAAACGGTTTTTTATGATTCGGAAGTCACAATAAAAAAGATGAAAGATCTTGGATTTCCTGCAGAATTGATAAGTTTTCTTGAAAAATAACCCCAGTCGCAGATTGATTGCGTTGAACAATTTCATTTTTGCATTAAATATTATTTATTCATGAAAAGTAAAAAAAGTTTTATTCCCGTATTAGAATCCATTGTAAAGAAAGCTGAAAATTGCAAAATGCACCCTGATTCATTATTAAAAATGGAAAAAGAATTAAAAAAAATATCGGATTTCTTGGATATTTCAGATGTTCAGGCTTTGTTGTTATCAGTAATTATTATAAAGAATATTGATAGTTATGATGTGTCTTTCATACAAGTTGCCGAATATCTTGAAATGGACTCTGTTAAAATGCTTAATTATCTTAATGATTTCCAAACGCTATCTGAAAAAAGGCACCTTACAATTAATAACAGAGGTCGTACAGGAAAAATAAAAAACTCTTTTCGCAACGATTATTTGGTAACCGAAAAAACTGTTAACGCCTTATTCACTGGTATAAAACCTGATTTTTCATATAAAAAAACAATGACAGTACCGGAAGTATTAAATACTGTTTCCGAACTGTGTGAAAGTAAAAAAGCAGGTGAAATTAGTCTGCATATTCTTTTTCAGGAAGTAAAAATGATGACTGAATTCAATGCATCTTTAGGCCTTTTCAAAGGATTAAAAACATTGGCACTCTCATTACAAAACCTTATTGCATTTTTAATCATAGCTAATGAAGAGTTTGAACATGAAGGAGCTACGGAAATGTCGGATATAACTGAAATACTATTTGAGGAGCCAAATGAAAAGTATTCATTTAGAAAAGACATGCTAAAAAAAATAAACCCGATTATGAAAAACAAGTTGGTGTGTTTTGAAAAAGACCGGTTTTGTGACGACCGTTATATACAACTTGATAAAAAAGGAAAAGAGTTAATCTACGGTGATGATCTTGAACTTATGTCAAAAAAGAAAAAAGAAAACAACAAAAATCTCATTTCCTTTAAAAAAGTTAAAGAGAAGCATCTTTTTTACAACGAAGCTGAAAACAAAAAAATTAATGAGTTAATGCATATTCTGGCACCTGCACAATTCTCTAAAATAGAAAAGAGAATGGAAAATTCAGGAATGCCATCAGGCTTTAATGTTTTATTTTATGGCACACCCGGAACCGGTAAAACCGAAACAGTATTACAGCTTGCAAGGCAAACAGGGCGTAATATAATGAGTATTGACATCAGCAAAACAAAAAGCTTATGGTTTGGTGAATCTGAAAAACTTATTAAAGAAATCTTTGATGATTACCGTAAACTAGCACTTAACTCAAAAAAAGCTCCTATCCTTTTGTTGAACGAAGCTGACGGTATCCTGTCGAAACGTAAAGATATTGGAACCAGTTCAGTAGCGCAAACAGAGAATGCCATTCAAAACATCATTCTTACAGAAATGGAAACACTTAAAGGTATTTTAATAGCAACAACAAACCTTAGTGAAAATCTGGATTTTGCTTTTGAAAGAAGATTTTTGTATAAAATTAAATTTGAAAAGCCAAGCAGCGAAGCACGTATTGCAATATGGAAAGACAAAATAAGTTGGCTTGATGAAAAAACCGCGATGTTACTATCCGACAAATTTGATTTTTCGGGTGGACAGATCGAGAATATTGCTCGTCGTTCCTCAGTAATGGAATTGCTTGAAGGAAGAAAACCTTATTTAAAAGAGCTGATATCATTTTGCGGAGAAGAGATTATTACAAACGATAAAGGAAAAATTGGATTTTTAAATAATTAAGGATTTTCATATATTAAAAAATAAAAATACCGGAATATTATGTATTATTGTAAATAAACAATTTAAAACATGGAAAAATTTTTAATGGAATTATGTGATTTACTTGTAAAGAATAAGGAATTTCCTAATTATCAAGCAGAAAGAAGGATGGATTTATTCGTAAATTTTTTTTTAAAGGATATTTATGCCGCTTTAAATGACGGCATAGAGATAGAATTTGTTGCACCTGAATTCCCTTTAAAAAATAATGAGAATAATAGAAGTACTAAAGTTGATTATCTCTACATAAAAAAAACGCCAAAACAAGCAGAAAAAACGCTAATTTTTGTCGAATTAAAAACAGACACAAAATCATTTGATGATAAACAATGCGACAGATACCTAAATGCAAAATGGGAAAAATGTTGGAAAGATTTGACTCCAATTTCACAAAATTCAATATACAAAAAAAAATATGATATTTTACAAAATTCAATTCTATCAGAGAAATACCATTTGGATAAGGATTTAGACAAAGTAAATATTGAGGTATTATATATAATACCAAGTATTGAAATAGGGTTAAAGAATAAAATGGATAATAATAAAAGTTGTTTAAGCGCAATAACATTTAAAGATTTTAATATGCCAAAGATCCACAAGTATTTTAGTAAAAACCCTGAATTAAATGACGTATGGAAATTAATTAATGAAAATTTATTTCAGAAAATAATATAATGACAGTTCAAAAACATATTCTTTCCAAATCAACCTTTATTCGTGGCTGCCAGTGCCATAAATCATTGTATATGTATAAGTTTCATCCGGAGTTAAGAGATGAAATTACTGAAGCCCAACAGGCAATATTCAACAGAGGTACAAGCATAGGTGAACTTGCACAGCAAGTTTTTCCCGGCGGTGTAAACATGAAGCCGGCTACTCCTTTTGAATACCAAAAATCAGTTCAGGATACCACAAACGCAATTAATGCAGGTGAGGAAATTATTTATGAAGCCGCCTTTCAGTATAACGGAGTTCTTGCGGCCCTTGATATTTTAATTAAGGAAAACGGCAAATGGAAAATTGTAGAAGTGAAAAGCTCAGCTTCTGTTTCCGACACTTATATACTCGATACTGCTTTGCAATATTGGATTCTTACGAATTGCGGTTACGAAGTTTCTGATGTTGGTGTGCTTTTTCTGAACAATAAATATATACGCAATGGAGAACTTGACCTCCGGCAACTTTTCACTTATGAATCAACTTTACTAAAGGTTTTACCTTTACAGGATTTTGTTAACGATCAAGTTGAAGAGCAATTAAAACTAATAAAAGAGAAAAAATTGCCATCAATTGATATTGGTCTTCAATGCGCTGATCCATATAATTGTGATTTCCTCGGTTATTGCTGGAAGCACATTCCTGAATACTCGGTTTTTAATATTTCACGGCTCAGGGCAGAAAAGAAATTTGAGCTTTATTACAAAGGAATTGTAAAGTTGGAAGATATTCCGGAAGATTATTCATTAAACGTTAACCAATGGATGCAGGTTAATTCTGAAAAAACCGGAAAGAAAATTATTGACAAGGTTAAAATCAGAAAATTTCTTGATTCTATTAAATATCCTGTGTTCTTTATGGATTTCGAAACATTTATGCCTGCCTTACCACTTTATAATAATTCAAGACCTTACCAGCAAATTCCATTTCAGTATTCACTTCATTATCTGAAAAAACCTTATGATGAGTTGCAGCATTTTGAATTTTTGGCAGAGGCAAATCTTAATATAGATCCAAGAATTGCGTTTATTGAGCAATTGCTTGCAGATACTGAAAGCAAAGGTGTTATTTTGGTTTATAATGAAGCTTTTGAAAAAGCACGTTTGGCCGAAATTGCAAAAGATTTTCCCGTTTATAACGATGCTATAAATGAGCGAATCTCTCGTATAGTAGATTTAATGGTACCTTTCCGCGAAAAGAGTATATACTTTCCAGAAATGATGGGTTCATATTCGATAAAAAAAGTATTACCTGCGCTTATTCCCGAACTGAGCTATAATGAACTTGAAATCCACCATGGTGGTATGGCAAGCATGGGCTTTGAGCAGCTTTTTAATGAAACCGACACTACTTTGATAGAAAAAACCAGAAGAAACCTTTTGGAATATTGCAAAATGGATACTTTTGCTATGGTGAAGTTGATGGAGTATTTGGAAAATGAATAATTCTCAAAATATTAAAAAACATGGGTGCAATTGAATTGAAAAAGTACGACCAATTGATTCAGCAAATTTCCGAAACCTATTTACGAGGACAAAAAAACGCAGCTGTTTCAGTGAATACTCATCTTGTGCAAACTTACTGGCAAATTGGAAGATATATTGTTGAGTTTGAGCAGAAAGGCATGCATAGAGCCGAATACGGGAAAGCTCTTATTGAGAAGATTTCAAAAGACCTGTTGGTCAACTTAGGAAAAGGTTTCAGCAGAAGCAACCTGATTTACATGAGGCTTTTTTATCTTGAATTTCCAATAAGTGAGAAGCCTTCTCACTTATTGAGCTGGTCTCATTATGTAGAATTATTGAAAATTTCTGATAAACTGGAACGCAGTTTTTACCTTCAGCAAACAATTACTGAAAATTGGTCAATTCCTGAACTCAAACGCCAGAAAAAATCTTCACTGTTTCTGCGGCTTGCAACTTCAAAGGACAAAAATGGTGTTTTGCAGTTGGCTAAACGAGGCCAGGTAATCAGCCAGCCTATTGACCTCATCAGGGAACCGTATATTCTGGATTTTCTTAAAATACCGGAACCATATAATATAAGTGAAACTGATCTGGAAAAACGGTTAATTGACCATTTGCAAAATTTTTTACTTGAACTGGGTAAGGGTTTTGCCTTTATTGGTCGCCAATATCGCATCATAATTGGCAATCGTCCTCACTACGTAGATTTGGTCTTTTATCATCGTATTCTGAAATGTTTTGTATTAATTGACCTGAAAAAAGAGGAGGCAGGATATGAAGATGTTGGCCAAATGAATATGTACCTTGGTTACTTTGAGTCCGAAGAAAATACGGCAGATGACAACCCTCCAATCGGAATTGTGCTGGCAAAAGATAAAGACGATCTGCTCGTGAAATATGCCATGCATAATATCAGCTCACAATTATTCGTAAGCAAGTACCAGCTTTATCTACCCGATAAACAAACCCTACACGATCAACTATCTGCGATTATGCAAAATACAGAAAAACAATAAAATGATTACACCTTTTGCAATATTGCAAAATGGATACTTTTGCTATGGTGAAGCTGATGGAGAATTTGGTAGGAGTTGGGTAGAGTTTGGAAATATGAAAGGAATTTTGTATATTAAAAATAAGCAATAAAAAATTACGATATGAATATTTTTAAAATTTTAGCTTCAGGGGATGGTAGAATAAATGAACCTAATGTTTCTGCTTTTTTAGGCTATTTATTAAATCCAAAAAGCGATCATGGTTTCGGAGATGAATTTCTGAGGAAACTATTACAATTACACTACGACAATACAAATAAATCTAATTCTTTATCGTTTTTAGTTGATAAAAATAAAATTGTTAGAAATTTTGATACATCAAGTGGACTTTATATGGAAATTTTATTAGAACAAGCATTCAAATTCGGAAAAGAAAAGAAAGAAATAGTAGATGTAGTAATGATTTGTTATGAAAATAAAAGTGCTAAGGGTGAATCTTTAGCTGAACGAAAGCTCTTGAAAAACAATAAAGAAGTATTAAAGCACATCTTCCTAATAGAAAATAAAATCAAAGCGGGCTCAACAACTGAAGGGCAATTAATTAATCAATATAAATCTACAATTGAAACTTTAAAAAAGATTAAAAACTTTAATGAAACAACTCCTAATCTACCTGCTTCTTTGATTTTTATTAGCCCTGATGAACCAAAATGTAATAACGAATATGATAAGCTAGATGAAGAAATTTTATTAAAATCTCATTTCTTTTGGAATAGTAATGATGAAACTAAAAATACTATATGTAAAGATCTGAAAAATATTCTTGAAGACGAGGTGTACGGAGAAATTGAGCCAATAAATGAATATTCAAAACATACGATAAAATCATTTATTAGATTTATTGAAAGTAACTTCGAGTCATCAGTTAAAGAAGACCTAAATGGTAAATGGCGGAAAATTATATATAGTGAGGATGAATATAAAAATGTGATGATAAATAAACCTAAATTAAACCTAGCCCTAGAAGTTAAAAATAAATTAGTGTCGGAATTTAACTTATTACCAAAATATACACCAACATATATTCCCTTTTATCCTTTACAAAATAAGATTAACAATCGATTTAGGGTTTTCTGTGGAATAGCTTTAAATAAATCAAATTTAATATTAAGTATTCAAAAAGACAGTAATGAAAAATGGGAGGATTTTAAGTCTAAGTTAAAAAATGAGTATCCTGAAATTAAATTTAATGAAAATTACTCTTATTTAAATTCTTGGTTTAATGTTTACATTAAAGATTTTTCTGAATTTGAAAAAATTGCCTTGCCTTTAATTAAAAAAAGTTGGGATCGTTTAATTAACTGTTTTTGATGTAGTTCCTGGAATTTATTAATGCGTTATAATAAAAATATAATTTAAAAAAGTAAAGTAGCAATAAGGTATATTAAGAAGATGAAAAACATTGAACCTAAAGGAAATGATGGATTAAAAGAAGTTTTTGATATTTTGGATGGTAAAATTCAAGAAATAATTGATAAAAAGGATGAAAATCCTGAGAAAGCTTTGGCTGACTTATATTGGGGCTTTTTTAATATGCTGAAAGACAAAGTTGGGACTTCATCAGGTTATTCGGGGCTATCTGAGTACTTATTCTATAGATATATAATGTTTTATTTAGAAAAAAATATTAATAATGTCGATCAAAAGAAATTTTTACCCAATCAAAGGACTAAGGATACGGAAGTTTTTTATTGGGATAATATGGATGAACTTATTATTACTCATGATGTTAATATAAATGCTTATGTTGGGATTAACCAAAAAACAGATATTGCATTGTTTGTTAAACAGAACAATAATATGGTACTCATTGCTGGGTTTCAAATTAAAATTTTTATTAAAGACCAAAATATATATAATGATGAAATAAAAAAATTAGAGGAGTTAACAGGTTGTAAAGATGCTTTAGTCTTAGAAATTTTATTAATGAGAACTTCATTTACACGTCACACG
>CAZELC010000110.1:0-8938 GCA_964512865.1 uncultured Bacteroidales bacterium | reverse complement strand
GGTTAGTCAGGCATACTCAGGTACAATTACTGGCGGTGGTTCAAATACTTTTACTTTTACAACCGGTGCAGATTTATCAGCCGGCGGTACATTTAAAATTAAAGCATGGACTGAGTTACCTGGTGATATGAACCATTCAAACGATACAACAACAATCAATGTGACTAATACTTTATGTGCTACATCTACTCTTTTGTATGATAATGGAGCACTTTATAATAATGCAGGTGCAGGCCCCGGCGGTTCAAATATCAGTTTATTGGAAGATTCAATAACAAACTTTGGATTAAAGGTTGGTAACGGTGCTTACCGTATGGCTGATGATATGGTTGTTGACGCAAATGGTTTTGTTGTTGATGGTTTTGCATTCTTTTCATACCAAACAGGTGCACCTGTTTCTCCTTCTTCTGTAACTTCTTTAGATTTGAGAGTTTGGAATGGTGACCCTTCAGTAGTTGGAAGTTCAGTAATATGGGGTGATACAACAACCAATGTGCTTTCTTGCACTTATTTCTCTGATACTTACAGAGGTGGTGATCTGACTTCAACTAACCGTGCAATTATGAAAAATGTTGTTCTTCTTTCAACTCCTTTAACTCTTGTGGCTGGAACATATTGGTTAGATTGGAGAGTAAATGGTTCTGCATCATATTCTGGTCCTTGGCAACCACCAATATTTGTTACAGGTACACAAACAACTGGTAATGGACAACAATTTGCGACTGGAAGCTGGGCACCGGCATATTTTGGTGATGCTGCAAATCAGCAAGGATTGCCTTTTATTGTTTATGGTCAGCATGGATCAGGAATTAGTGATATAGATGCATCAATTATTAGCATTTATCCTAATCCTGCAAAAGATCAGATTACAATAAACTCCCCATCTCTTGTTAAAGAAGTGAAAATTGTTAACATGATTGGTCAGGTTGTTCTTAATCAACAAGTATTGAATTTCAATCCGGTGGTTAACGTTTCAAATTTAAGCTCAGGCTTATATTTCATTCAGATGACTACTGAATCTGGAAAATTTGTTAAAAAAATTAATATCAACTAATATTTATTAATTGATTTGTTAAAGACCTCAAAGTTTTCTTTGAGGTCTTTTTTTTTGCTGTTCTCAAATAAAACTATCTTTGCAAAAATTTTATAACTATTAGTTAGAGCGATGATTTCTGTTAATGGCTTATCAATTCATTTTACCGGTGATTATATTTTTAACGATGTTTCTTTTAAGATTAACGATCGTGACAGAATTGGTCTGGTAGGTAAAAATGGTGCAGGAAAAACTACTTTGCTTAGAATTATTGCCGGATTACAGGAACCGGAAAATGGTAATATTGTTAAAACTGCCGGTTCAACTATTGGTTATCTCCAGCAGGAATTGATAATAAATACAGATAATACAATTTGTGATGAAGCTAAACTTGCATTTAGAGAGGTAAATGAGCTGAAGCAAAAAATAGAAATTATTACTGAACAATTAAGTGACAGAAATGATTTTCACTCGGAAAACTATTCCCGACTAATTGAAAAACTTAATCATTGTAATGAGAGATTTAATATTCTTGACGGAAATTCGGTTGATGCAGAACTAGAAAAAGTATTACTCGGATTAGGCTTCGAGAAGGAAGATTTTAACCGATCTATGAATGAATTCAGCGGAGGATGGCAAATGCGTGTTGAACTTGCAAAAATCCTTTTAAGCAAACCTGATGTCATTTTACTAGATGAGCCTACAAATCATCTCGATATAGAATCGATTCAGTGGCTGGAGGATTTTTTGATTAATTACAGAGGAGCTGTTGTACTCGTTTCACATGACAGGGCTTTTTTAGACAATGTGACTGAAAGAACTATTGAGATTTCACTTGGTAAAATTTACGATTATAAAGCTTGTTATTCCGATTATGTGATGATGCGTGAAGAAAGACTTGAAACACAGATAGCCGCTTTTAATAATCAGCAAAAACAAATTGAACAGATAGAAAGATTTATTAATAGATTCAGATACAAATCAACAAAATCAAGACAGGTTCAATCCAGAGTTAAGATGCTCGAAAAGATTGATAAAATTGAAATTGATGAAACAGATAATTCATCAATACAATTTGTCTTTCCAAAAGCTCCACCTTCGGGAAAAGTAGTAATAGAAGCTAAAAATGCCGGTAAAAGCTATGGTGATAAACTTGTTATTTCTAATCTTGAATTTGCAGTAACAAAAGAAGAAAAAGTTGCCTTTGTCGGCAGAAACGGTGAGGGAAAAACTACCTTGTCGAAAATGATTGTCGGTGACATTGAATTTTCCGGAAATATTACTATCGGACATAATGTAAAAATAGGATATTATGCTCAAAACCAGGCTGAGCTGCTTGATATGGAAAAAACGGTATTTCAAACAATTGATGATATTGCTGTCGGAGATATGCGGACTAAAGTAAGGGCAATTCTGGGAAGTTTTTTGTTTGGCGGTGAAACTATTGATAAAAAAGTAAAAGTTCTTTCGGGTGGCGAAAAATCAAGGCTGGCACTTGCCAAATTGTTGCTTTCCCCAGTGAATTTGCTTGTTCTCGATGAGCCTACGAATCATCTTGATATGCAATCAAAAGATATTTTGAAAAATGCGCTTTTAAAATATGATGGTGCTCTGATAATTGTATCACATGACAGAGATTTTCTACAGGGGTTAACCACCAAAGTCTTTGAATTTAAAAATCATGGGATTAAGCAATATATTGGCGATATCTACGATTTTCTCGATAATAGAAAACTGGAATCACTTAAACAACTTGAATTTAACAAAAGAAACAGAAGTATTAATGGCTCGTTTGCTGATATATCTGAAAATAAGATTAACTGGGAGAGAAAAAAAGAAATTGAGCGCGAATGCCGAAAACTTAATAGCCAAATAACAAAAGCTGAAGAAGAAATTAATATTTTGGAAACAGAAATTTCATCGATTGATGCCGTTCTCTCAGATCCTGATAAGAACAGTGAAATTGATTATAATGAAGTTTATACCAGATATGGACAGCTAAAGCAGAAGTTAATGGAAGTGATGAACAAGTGGGAAGAATATTGTATAAAACTTGAAGAAAATAAATCGCAGAATTAGATTTTACTTCCGAAAGAAAGATCACCCGCATCACCTAAGCCGGGTACAATATAAGCCTGAGCAGTAAGCTCATCATCAATTGCACCAACCCATAATGAAACATTCTTGTTAAGGACTTTCCTTTTAAGATAATCAACTCCTTGTGCGCTGGCAATAACTGATACAATATGAGTATGTTTTGGATGCCCTTTCTCAATCAGCGCCTTATATGTCAAATACATCGAATAACCGGTTGCAAGCATTGGATCGCAAAGTATCAGAACTTTATCAGTCAAATCAGGACTAGAAATATATTCTACTTTTACATCGAACTCGCCATCTTTGTGATGCATTCGATATGCTGAAATAAATGCATTTTCAGATTTGTCAAAAAAACTTAAGATGCCATCATGTAAAGGAAGCCCCGCACGTAATATTGACGCAACCACCGGATAGTTTTTTAATACTGGAGCCTCAGCAACACCAAGTTGAGTTATTATCTCCTTTTTTTCGAATTCTAAAGTCTTACTAATCTCGTACGCGAAAATATGACCAATACGCTCAAAATTCTTCCTGAAACGCATGCTGTCCTTCTGAATTTCTATATCTCTTATCTCAGCAATAAACTGGTCAATCAAAGTGTTTTTTAAACCTAATATTGTTGGCATTTTATCTGTTTTTGAGTTAGTTTAAACTTAATTCAATCGAAAAAAATAAAAAAACTATCATCTGAATTTTTTGTAAAGGTATAAAAATCTTTTTGTTATAGATGGAAGATTATTAATTCTTAAACTATAATAGCACTTTTCTTCAGCGCCGAATCCTTTATAAAATCTGGCAAGATTTTCATCATTTGAGCCTTCAAAATCAAGAATTTGCTCGTTTTTGCAACACTGTTCAATATATGAATCAACAAGCATGTGCATAACTCCTGTTTCTTTAGCCGTTAAACTATTTCCTGAAAACAGGAAAATCTGTCTTATATTATCTTTCAAAAAAATAACACCGCAAATAGGCTCCTTTTCGTTAGGGCAAAATGCACCTACTGATTTTATTAGTCCTTTTTCTGCCAGCAGAGTAAGAAGGTCATTTAAAATTATGTAAGATTTATTTGTGAAAGAATTTAATCTTGCACCCTTATCTTTTTTAAAAAGTTCTATAATGCTTTTAAAATCAACATTATAATTTATTGAAATATTATTTTCTTTAGCTTTTTTGATGTTCCGCTTATGGTTATTTGAATATGACGAAAATATATCAGCGTAAGGCTTCTCTAAATTAAGTTCTAAATTGATGTTTTTAATAAAGTTTTCCTTAATATAGGAATTAATATTTCCAACATTGAAATTATACTCGGCAAATCTGAAATGTTCTTTTGTAATATTTATAAAATCATTTATCAATAATTCATCAAAACTTTTGGAGAACACTCCTAATTGTTGTGTGAACAGTGGCTGATAAAGATATTTAATACCAAATTTCTTTTTTGAAGGAAGAGGCATTACAGCTTTATAATCATCGGCAATAAAAGCATCCCATTTATTCAATGTGACAATGTCGAGATACCATGAAAATGCGTATATTATTGAATTATAGCAATCTGCAATGCAATTATCCCATTTGTTTTTATCAATATCTTTATATTTAACAAATCTGATCATTATAAAGCTTTTTCGATCATAAATTCATAAACTTTTCTCCATCCTTTCCATAAAGGAGTTTCAGCAAGAGATTCATTATGCCACAGACTGATAAATGTACCATTTACTTTTTTTACTTCATCAATTAAATTGCTTATATGTGATTTGGTCTCATCATTGCTTAGTTGCATATAATTCTTACAAGCGCCATCCATAAACGCAAAAGGAAAAAGTTGAAGGTTTGTTTCCTCTTCTTCTTTTAAATCATAAAAATAAAATGGTGAACAAATTCCTGCCCTGAAACCTGTTTTTGATGCATAGCCAATTGAATAATCCTGGGAGATGCCGGAATTTATATAGTTTCTGTATGTTTCCGGAAATTTTAAATAGATAAAGTGCTGCCTGGCAATTATAATTTTTTTTCCTGTGACAAATTCAAGTTTTGAAATTTCCTTTTGTAAAAGTTTTTTCTCATTGACCGATCTGTATGAAGGATGTAACCCAATTTCGGATATTTTCGAAATCCGATCTATAACGGATTTGATATTTTTATTTGATAAAGGAATGTTTTTATCGACCTTACCGTAAGTTCCGGGATGAATGAAAAAAACCGATTTAATATCAAGTTTTTTATGTACTGATAGAATATAGTCGAACGAATCATAAGGGTCGTTTTCTTTATGAAGCAGAACATTTAATCTTGTTTTAAAATTGTTTAAATGCCCTGAAAACAAATCTTTTATTGAGGCAGCAATTAATCTTATTATTGGTTTTCCTAAATATGCAAAAGCTATATCAATATCGTAAGTAGAAACAAATGAAAACGTGCTTGTTGTTTTTATTGTCCCGGGAAATTTTCGATTTACTATATTTTCCAGATCTTTAACCCAGATATTTACAACAGGTTTGTCAATAAACTTAAGCCTGAATGCGACACTTTCTTCAGCTTCAAATCTTCCATACTTATCCGGTTTATATGGCAGATATTCTTCATACCTGGTTACAAGATAAAAAACAGCAGCAAAAATATCGAATGGCATATCAGACCAATCTGCTCCACATTTGAAAATACAATTAATGTCTTGGTAAATTACTGTATTGAAATTTTGCGGTTTAATATTTTTTTCGAAAAGAAGAGAATCCGGAAAAATATTAACTGCATCAGAATAATTTAATGCAGTGTAATTAATTTTAGGACCATTATAGTTTTTAAATTCTTCGTCACTAAATGTGATTCGGAATTTTGTTTCCAGCAGGTCGTTAAATATAAGGCGAAAAATATATTCGACTCTTTTTGACTCTGCAGGAGTGAGAATTAGCAATTCCATATTATCTGCAGTGTTTAGATAATTGTAAATCTGCGTTTTTATTACCTAATGATTTTGATTTCTTCCAGTCATCGCATGCGCCGGCAATATCATTCTTTTTAAAACGCGCACTGCCTCTGTTCAGATATGTACCCGCATCATCAGGCTTAAGGTTTATTGCAATATTGTAATCCTTTATTGCCATATCAAATTTTTGAATATTGGCATATACATTACCTCTGTTTTTATAAGCAACGAAATTTTTGGAATCAATATCAATTGCACGGTTTAATAATTCTATTGCCTTATCGAAGTTTGAGTTTTTTGCATAATTTATCGCCTCATTAATAAGTTTTTCGGAATTTTTAAGGTCAGTATCGTTTCCTTTAATATTTTCCTGCTGTTTTAACATTTTTTTAGCTTCAATATTTTGAGGATTAATTGTAAGCGCTTTTCTGAAACTTTCGTCAGCTTTGCTGAAATTGTTGTTTTTAAAATGAATAAGACCTTGAATATAATATGCTCTGTCGTTATTAATATTTAAATCGAGTGCTTTTATAATATCTGTCATGGCATTTTCAGGCTTCCCCAAATTGCTAAAAATCAGAGCTCTTTCTGCGTAGAAATCGCTGTTATCCAGTCGTATTCCAATAGCTTTATTGATTTTTTCCAAAGCAATTTCAGTAGATTTATATGTGAGTATTTTTGCTTCTGCCAGGTAAACCTTGCTTTCCTCCGGATGAAGTTTCTCAAGAATATCTAATTCTTCCAGTGCTCTAACCGTATCATTAACTGCAATATACGCAATTGCCATATTAAAACGGGCATCAAAATAATCGGGTAATAATTGCGTTGCCTTGTTATAATATATTATCGAGCTGTCAGCTTTATTAATAATCAGGTACGAATCTGCCAAATTAAGAAAAAGAAAAGGAAGGTCACTTCTTTTGTTTGCGGCTTTCAGATAAAACTTAACAGCTTTTTGGGTATCACCTTTTTCTCTTTCAATATTTCCCATGCTGTACAAAGCATAATAATGTTCCGGATTGTGGAGGTAAGCTTCTTTCCAGAAACGTTCACTGTTTCTCCATACGGATGTTCTTGAGTTTGAATATAGAAGGTTTGATATTATAAAAATTGTGGCTATTGCAAAAACAAAGTACTTAAGCTTGAGGTGTTCTTTTATGAAAAAGCTCAATCCTGAAACCACAAATAATGATAAACCGGCTGAACCAAGATATAAATATCTGTCGGCAACAATAACTCTGGTCTCAATATCAATTAACTGAATTACAGGTAGAATTGCAATAATGAAAAGTACAATACCAAAAATTAAATTTTTACGGTTTTCATTATTTGCTGTTTTCTTTACTATTAGCAAAACAGAAGTTGAAATAATTAAAAACATTGGAAAACTTAGATAATAAACGATAGGAAAAAATCCATTATTAACTGATGGTAAAGGATGAAAATTATTAAGGAAAAATGGGAAAATAAATCTTAAAATATAATATGAAACGGAGTATGTACATAGAAAAAACCGCTGAAAGCCATTATAATAGATATATTCCGGTGAGTCGGTAATATTCCACAGATTAATTAAATGATTTTGGAAAAACCATAAAAATATAAATGTAAATACCAATAATGCAGGCAGATATAAAAAAATAGCTCTCTTTTTTAATGATGTTGAGCTTATAAAAGCTGAAAATTTTCTGATTATACTAATTTTATTTATTACTTTTTTTAGATTCCAAAAGTTAAAATATCCTGACAAAACCAAAAATATAAGAAGTAGTTTTATTTGATAGAAATCGAATAATTTAAACATAAATAAAAATATCAGCACTTTTTCTGCAAGATTCAAAATATTAGGTTTTTTCCCATATTTCCAGTCAATAAGAAATAGAGTTAGCGGTAGGGTTAAAGACTGTATTTTACATAAAGATGATAAAATAGCCGCAGCTAAAATAAATGAAAAAGTAACAATTTTTTTATATCCATCAATATTACAATGTTTTATGTAAATGAGTAATGCAATAAAATAAAACATTGAGTAAAAAGTGTCTTTTGCTTGCATTATCCAGGCAACTGATTCAACTTTCATCGGGCTAAGAGCAAAAATAACAGTCGAAAGAAAAGCTATCAGATCTTGACCTGAAATTTTTTTAATGATGAAATACAATAATATCGAGTTTACTATATGAACACATAGATTTAACAAATGATAAGCAAAAGGATTAGCTCCATAGAACTTATAAATTATTCTGAAAACATATAAAACAATGGATATAAAATTATCGGAATTGTAGAATATATGAAAAGAAGGCATGTCTTTTCCTGAAAAAAGCGGATTCAGCAATATGTAATTATAATCATCCCAATTTATAAAATCATTTTTTAAAACTGGGAAAAAAGCTAAAAACACTGTGAAAATTATCAGTGAAATATGGAATAATCTTTTATGAAGGATTTTATTCATCACAAATATTATTTTCAATATTAAAGATAAATTTAAAATATGTGCAGATGCAAAAATAACCAATTCTTTATGAAAAACGTAATCAGTTGTTTGTAAAATAGGAAAAACTTAAAAATCATCATGTTTATGATATTTTCAGTGAAACTTTGATGTTGTATACAATTTAATTTTCATATATTTGCTTTGTCAATTATTATCCGATTTCACGTATTTATTTTATAATCAAAAAGTTATGAAAAATATTTTATTTTTAAGGAAATTTCTATCATGTTTTAGGTTATTAAATGCCTTAACAAGAACAAAGAAATTGCAAAGTTTTTTGTTGTTAATTTTGCTATTTTCAATTAACAACCTTCTATTTGGTCAAACGACCACTTATATACCAACCAGTGGAAATAATAGTGTTACAACGGCATAC
>CAZELC010000109.1:0-8938 GCA_964512865.1 uncultured Bacteroidales bacterium | reverse complement strand
CACATCTGATTTTAATTCATCAAAAAGTTCTTTATAAGTAAGGTTTCCTTTTTTCTCCTGAATGGTTTTCAAAAGAAAATATGTAAACATACCGTGCTGCTTATCCTTGTAAGGAAGTGCAGATTGTTCACCGGTTCCGGCAGAAAGGACAATAATATTTCCTTTAATTTCATTTTCCTTAGGTTTTATTTTTACTGATCGTGCTGCCAGCAGACCTGCATTGCGTCCGCCGCCGCTAAAACATGCATCAAGAAAAACAACTACTCTCTTTGCAGGAAATTTAGTAAGGTCGGCGTAAAATCCTTTTAATTTCACACCATGTGTAACATCCGCACCGCTAATATCAACAGGCATAATATAACTTTCTTTTGTTGTATCATCAGGGAATCCATGTCCGGCATAATAAAAACACACCTCTGCCTGCCCGTTTTCATATTGAATAATTTTCCTCAGACTTTCAATACTTTTAGTCATTTGATAGCTCTTTGCATTCTCTATAACGGTAATATTTTCTTTTGGCACTCCAAGTGTAATTTCGGCGTACTCAGCAAACTTTCGGGCGTCAGCAACTGCAAAAGGCACATTGCTTTCAGTATTTAAACCCGGCTGATAAGTGGCATAATCTTCATTTCCGATTACCAAAGCATATCTATGGTTGTTCTTAGGAAAAGGTCCGGGAATATTTCTATCAACATCTGAAGTAAATGCAACCTGCTGTATTTCAACTTTTTTGTCTTCATAATTACTATTAATTGTAATAACAGAACCTTGTGCTTTTGCATCAACAGTAGCAGTAACTTCCGAATTTACTGCAAACTTTCCGTATTTTTCATTAATCTGTACTTTTATAGGAATTTTTGCATCTATATATTTTTTGCTTGGTGAAAAATCAAATACTAATTCTCTGCTTTCATTAGGGGCAAGCGTTCCGATATTAAATTGTTCATCGCTGTTCGCAATTACATTTTGAGCAGGATAAACAAACTTAACATTTACATTCTCAGCTGTTCCTTGCCCCACATTTTGAATATAAGTTTTTAACACTACCGGAAAACCAAGTTTTATTATTCCATTATCGGTGACAAACTGATAGTCGACCATTTTCACATCCGGAGCTTCAAATGATTTTGTATTTATATTCATTACAATTTCATCAGGAGGAAAACCAAGTGGTTCATCAAAAGATATTTTAATTACTGCTTTACCTGTTGTAAGGTCCATCGCTCCCTTTATAGGAACAGAAATTACCTGTTGACTGCCTGTATTTATTGTAACCAGTTTAGTTGAAGAGGTAAAGGTAAGTCCTTTTACATCCGACTGGTTTACAACATTCATTAACATATTCATAGCCGGTCCTTTTCCGGTATTTGAAATCTTAAATTGAATACTGCAATCTTCCATGGCATCAATTCGGTCGTTTCCATTTGCATCAACAAATTTTATGTCTGAAACAGTAAGTAGTGGCGGCAGTTTCTTCTTTTTAATATTAATTGAAACAGTGCCCGATTTACCAATAATTTCTGTTTGGGAGAAAGCAAAGGAGTTAATAATTACCAAGATTAATAAAACAACTTTTCTTTTCATATTTCAGCAATTTTGCAAATTAACATTCCGGTTAATTCCCTGATTTTTATCATCATTAAATAGCTTAATTTTTTTTAATAGAACAATGTCAGACAAATATAATAAAAAATCGATTTAAGAATATATTTGAATTTTTTTTCATCAAAAAATAATTTTATCATTGGAGATAAATCTCATTAGATATAAATAAAAGAAAAGTATATTCTTATTTAAAATTGAGTGATTTTGTAATAGATTGATTATTATCATTTAACTGTCCGATTCATTTGAATCTTCACTAATTGCTCATTATGATGTGTATTGGAAGTTATTTATTAAGCCTAATGAAATTTAATTTCCAAAGAGGACGACATCTTGAACAGATATATTTACCGAATTGTTGAAATACAAGAGCTTGACAAATCATTTATAGAAAATACGGCAATAGATTTTGATGAGTATTTGGAGCATAATTCAAATGGCGATTATTACATGAGTCTTTTCAAAGTTTATTTTGACTCTCAATAATTTTATCAATCTTACCTGCCAAATAAAATGGGATGCTAATTAAACGGAACTTTTTACCGGAAGGGGTTTTCAGGTCATCAATTTTAAGAGGCTGTGACCAAACTCGAATGGCAATATCATGTTGAGTCTTTTCCATGAAAAAATGCAAAGATTTTAGTCGGGCACTGCTTCCTGATTTTACTTCTATGGGAATTATGCTACTATTATATTGTTTAACGAAATCCACTTCTGCATTTGAATTTTTCGCTTCGCGCACCCAAAAATTTCTTGTTTTTATTACACTGGTTTCTCTTGCAACCATCTCCTGTCCTACAATATGCTCAGCCACTTTCCCTCGCCATATATTGCTGATATCTGAGGCACCAAAAATTTCTTTTTGAACTCCTGCCGCATAATTAACTAATCCAATATCCAACCATATTAATCTGGGCGATTTCTTATAATCGGCTATTATCGGTGGCGTGAATCCGGTTGTAGGCCATATCAATTCAAGAAGCATAGTCTTTTCAAGCATCCTAAATGCCTCACCCATTTCCCTTGAACGATAGTCAGAGGATGCAAATCTCTCATATTTAATTCGTTCACAGTTATATGCAAACCCTGCCTTGAGAATATGTCTCAATACCTGCGTTTGCATTGTATTATGAGCATATTTTTCAGTATCGTCGCTGTAGCCGGTCAGCAAGCTGTCGTATAATGCACTAAGTGCAACCAAATCTTTATTGGCTGCAAAATTCGCAACTACCTCAGGCATTCCTCCAATCAAAGTGTACTTATTGAAAAGCCCCATCATTTTTTCGTGCAATATCACAGGAACTTCGGCACTCTCTATAAAATCGGCTAATTGAAATTCCTTCATCGCATAAAGAAACTCGTTAAATGCGCAAGGACGCAATGCCATATATTCAACCCTTCCCACAGGAAAAGAAATGTTTTTATCTATAAGGCTTTCCAACAATGAACCGGCAGCTATAACGTGCATATTTGGAGCTTCCTCATAAAAATATCTAAGCATAGCTACGGCATTGGGTGAGTTTTGAACCTCGTCGATAAATATCAGTGTGCGTGAATTATCTCTGGTTTTTCCATTTATCAGATAGATAGCCATAATCAAATCAGCAAAAGAATATCCTGAATCGAACAACTTAAGATGCTCATCTTTATCAAGATTCAGTGATAAAAATGTATCATATCGTTCAGAAAATTGTTTTACAGTAGTGGTTTTTCCAACTTGTCGGGCACCGCGTAAAACTAGAGGTTTACGGTTTGGGCTGTCTGCCCACTTTTCTAAATTGCTTATAATATTGCGATTAAACATATTTTTGTAATAAATACAATTACAAATATATAATTATTTGTAATAAAACCAACCATTAAAATCATTTTTTTTGTAACAAATTCGATTTAAAAATTAAAAAATTATTGAGAAAAGTATCATGAATTTTTCTCTGAGTAGTTTAATTCTTTGTTTTAATTGAATATAAGCAGTATTTGCAAGTAAAAAATCCGGGGGTTTCAGAAAACTCTGAAACCCCCGTCTATATATTCATAGCGAGAAGATTATCCGCCTTCCGGCGGATGGACTTCCGTTGGGGTGTACTGAAACAATAACCCTTAAGTCTGCTACGCAGCCGAGTTTTGTGTTTTCTTAGTCCCAGTAAAATAGAATTTCCGGGACTCTTAAAACACGAAACCCCCTCGCTTCCGCGAGAGGGTTATTGTTTCGTCGGGGCGAGAAGACTTGAACTTCCGACCCCTTGCACCCCATGCAAGTACGCTAGCCAACTGCGCCACGCCCCGTTAAAAACATAAACTACCTAAGGAATATCTATAATAAAATTGATTATTAGCCAAAAGTAATTTTTTGCAAATATAATAAATTTACATTTTCGCTGTTAGCATAAAAATAATTATAAAATTTAGTGCATTAGTAATTATCAGACAAAGATTTGTTAATTTTGCGGTCTTGTTGTTGAAATCCTGAAATATAATATGCTTAATAAAAGAGTCCTGCTTCTTATAGTTTTTTTATCAACTGTATTTTTTTCATTCTCACAGAAATATACTATCAGTGGTTATGTTAAGGACTCTGCCTCAGGTGAATCTCTTTTGGGTGCTAACGTATACATTAAAGAGTTACTTAAAGGAGGAAATACAAATAATTACGGGTTTTATTCAATAACTGTAGAAAAAGGCGAGTATAATCTGGTGGTATCTTATGTTGGATACTCAGATTTTACTAAAAAAATCACATTAAATAAGGATATCAAATTAAATATTACTCTAAAAGAAAATATAATTACAACTAAAGAGGTTGTTATTACCGGAGAAAAGGCCGACGAGAATGTTAAAACCACTCAGGTTGGCACTTTTGAAATGCCTGTTGAGAAGATAAAAAAACTTCCAGCTTTTATGGGTGAAGTGGATGTGCTTAAAACTATTCAGCTTACACCAGGTGTGCAGTCAGCAGGTGAAGGAAACAGCGCTTTTTATGTCAGAGGTGGTGGTCCCGACCAAAACTTAATCTTACTTGATGAAGCTGTTGTTTACAATGCGTCGCATTTACTTGGTTTTTTCTCTGTTTTTAATGCGGATGCACTAAAAAATGTTGAATTAATTAAAGCCGGGATGCCTGCCAATTATGGTGGAAGGCTCGCCTCCGTTCTTGATATCGACATGAAAGAAGGTAATAATAAAAAATATGAGGTTGATGGCGGGATCGGACTTATTGCATCAAGACTGACTGTGCAAGGTCCTATAAAAAAAGACAAATGCTCATTTATTGTTTCCGGGAGAAGGACATACGCAGATTTAATAATGAAACCTTTTCTCAATGAATCATCACCACTTAAAAAAGGCGGATATTATTTCTATGATGTAAATGCTAAAATCAATTATATTTTCTCCGATAAAGACAGGCTTTTTCTTAGCGGATATTTTGGTCGGGATGTTTTCAGTATAAAAGGACAAAATGGGAATTTCTCTAATAGCATCGACTGGGGAAACGCTACCGTTACGTTAAGATGGAATCACTTATTCAGCGACAAATTGTTTTTAAACACCAGTGCCACATACAGCAATTATGCTTTTAACCTTGCAGCATCACAAAGTGCTTATGACATGAAGCTTAAAACCGGAGTTACTGAATATAATGGAAAACTTGATTTTTCATACCTGCCATCAATTCGACATAATATTAAATTCGGACTTAATTATGCATATCATATTTTGATGCCTAACAACGCTTCTGCAAAATCAGGTGAAACGCAGTTCGACCTTGGAAGCCCTGTTAAACTTAACTGCCAGGATATTTCAGTTTATGTTAATGATGATTTTGATCTTACTGAAAATATTAAAATAAATGGCGGACTCAGATATACCTTTTACCAGTTTCTTGGTCCTTATGATAAGTACACTCTGAATGAATACGGAAAAATTGCGGATACTGTTCATTATGATAAATGGGAAAATATTAAAACTTATAATAATGTGGAGCCAAGAATTTCAGTAAGATTCGGAATTAATTCAAAATCTTCAATTAAGGCATCTTTTACCATGAACTATCAGTATTTACACATGGCTTCATATTCATCTGTATCTCTACCTACCGATATCTGGATTCCAAGCTCTGATATTGTCAAGCCACAGCTCGGATATCAATACTCTTTGGGCTACTTCAGGAATTTCTACAAAAATATGTTCGAGACCTCTGTTGAGGTTTATTATAAAAAAATGAAAAATCAAATTGAATTTAAAGAAGGCTCACAACCTGAAGATAATCTCAAGAATAATATTGACAATAACCTTACTTTTGGTGACGGCGAATCTTATGGCGTTGAATTTTTCTTCCGCAAAAAAGTAGGCAGAACTACAGGTTGGGTTGGATACACGCTTTCATGGACAACCAGAACATTTCCCGAAATAAATAATGGCGAGACTTACCCTGCAAAATATGATAGAAGACATGATATTTCGGTAGTCTTTACGCAAGAGCTTGGAAAACGTTGGACAATCTCTGCAGTATGGGTTTATGCAACCGGTAATGCAATGACTCTGCCTGTTTCAAGATATTTTATCAGTGGAAACATTGTAAACCAGTATAGCCCACGAAATGCTTTCAGAATGCCGGCTTACCACCGATTGGATATTTCTGCAACTCTGGAAGGGAAAAAGAAAAAAAGATTCCAGTCAAATTGGAATTTCTCTATTTATAATGTTTACAGCAGAATGAATCCTTATTATATTTATTTTGAAACTACAGGTGATATCTCCACTTTTAATCTACAAACTGTTGCAAAGCAGGTTTCCCTATTTCCTATCATACCTTCAGTTACGTGGAACTTCAAATTTTAATCTATGAAATTAATATTACAGATATTTGGTCTCTTAAGCATTTTAATTTTTTCCTCATGCGAAAAGGAAATTACTATTGATTTGCCGGAACAACCATCGCAATATGTTGTTGAAGGTTGGATTGAACAAGATCAGCCTGCTACTGTAATTATTACGAAAAGTGCACCCTATTTCGCACCTATAGATTCTGTAACATTATTTAATTCTATCGTTCAGAATGCCACAGTTGTTGTTAGTGATGGATTATCCTCTGAAACTCTTACCTTAAGTATCAACCCTGCATATTTCCCATACATTATGTATATGGGAAGCACTTTAAAAGGAGTTGTCGGGAGAACATATACGTTAAATATTACTGTTGATGGAAATACTTTAAGTGGTACAACAACAATTCCACCTCCCAGATATCTTGATAGTGTTTGGTTTAAATTAGCAGGAAACAGCGACAGTTTAGGTTATATTTTCGGAAAAGGAACCGATGATAATGCTTCGCAGGATTTCTACAGACTATTTACAAAAAGAAAAAATAAGGATAAAGGATTTGTTCCAATGTTAGGATCTGTTTGGGAAGATAAATACTTCAACGGACAAACTTTTACTTTTCAAATTTACAGAGGGCAAGCATCATATATCGTATCTGATACACCTGAAGAAAGAAAAGAGTTTGGAAAATTCAGACTTGGTGATACAGTAATTGTTAAACTCTCACTGCTTGATTATAATCATTACCTTTTCTGGAAATCTTATGAAGGTGAGTTATTTTCAGGTAGCAACCCATTTTCGAATCCTGCCAGTATTAAATCTAATATTCAAGGCGGACTTGGTGTCTGGGGCGGTTACGGATCAAGTTATGACACTTTGGTTTGTCACTTATAAACTTTAAATATTTTGCATGGAAACTAATAATGAAACTGTAAAATGCCTGATTATAGGTTCAGGCCCCGCAGGTTATACTGCTGCAATTTACACATCAAGAGCTGATTTAAAACCTGTGCTTTATCAGGGACTTCAACCGGGAGGTCAGCTGACAATTACATCAGATATCGAAAACTTTCCGGGATATCCAAATGGAATTTCAGGTTATGAAATGATGGAAGATATGAGAAAGCAAGCTGAGAAATTTGGCACCGATATTCGTTTTGGAATCATAACCAAGGTTGACTTCAGCAAAAGGCCTTTTAAAATTACTATTGATGATGAAAAAATAATTATCGCTGAAACAGTCATTATTGCAACTGGCGCATCAGCAAAATGGTTAGGTATTCCTTCAGAAAATCATTTCAAAGGTTTTGGAGTGTCAACCTGTGCAACATGTGATGGTTTTTTCTATAAAGGTAAAGATGTTGTCGTTGTCGGAGGCGGTGATACTGCCTGTGAAGAAGCAACCTATCTTTCAAATTTATGCAGAAAAGTGTATCTGGTACATCGCAGAGATGAATTAAGAGCGTCAAAAGCAATGCAATACAAGGTTAAACACACTTCCAATATAGAAATAATTTATAATCATACAGTAAAAGAGATAGTAGGTGACCAAGTTGTAAAAGGCATTTTAATTTCTGAGAAAGAAACAAATATTGAAAAAAAACTTGATGTTGATGGTGTTTTTGTTGCAATTGGTCATGCACCAAATACTGAGGTATTTAAAGGTCAGATTGAAACAACAGAGGATGGTTATATTATTACTCAACCCGGTTCATCAAAGACAAATGTTAAAGGAGTATTTGCTGCCGGTGATGTACGCGATCTTCATTATAAACAGGCTGTAACTGCTGCAGCATGGGGATGTATTGCTGCAATAGATGCCGAAAGATGTATTAATGAAATTTGCATCAGATAAAAAATACGGCATAAAAAAAACCGGCGTAAACCGGTTCTTCTAACTATTTATTTAATTTAATATTATGGTAACCCGTTTAAATAAGTTATCTGAGTTGATGTAAGTGTTTGTGCATTATCAGTAACATCCCATATTATTGATTGTATGCTTCCTTCTTCACCAAACGGATATTGCTTTGGTGCCATAATAGTGACAATCTGATTAAGTTCCTGATTACTTGTAACAGGTCCGATAAAATATACTGCAGCATAGCTACTTGGCAACAAATGGGCATTCAAACAATATGCTCTTAAACATGCAAAAGCTGTATCCTGAGCAGGCAATGCAATATGTACATCCTGAAGTATGAAGCCTTTCTGATATGTACCAACAGTGTCATCAACATCAGTAGAATCAACAAAAATAAGCCCGCCAGGTAATGTTAAGGTGGCATTAGTTGGTAAAGTATTATAAAATTGAACATAAAGATTTACAAAAGTACCTGTTCCATAATCTGTCCAATTTGCCTTGTACTGATTGTTACTGATATATGGTCCCTGATAAGTAAGTTTATTAAATTTTGTTGCTTCCTTCGCAGAAGGTAATCCTCCACGTATGCTACCAATAACTTTAACAAAAGGAGGAAGCACAAAAGTTGTCCCTGAAGGGTAACCTCCA
>CAZELC010000108.1:0-8952 GCA_964512865.1 uncultured Bacteroidales bacterium | reverse complement strand
GACCCCGGCACATTGAATCCTTATGAACATGGTGAATGTTATGTAACAAATGACGGTGCTGAAACCGATCTCGACCTTGGTCATTATGAAAGGTTTCTTAATGTGGCTACATCTCAGGCAAATAATATAACAACCGGCAGAATATATCAGTCGGTAATAGAAAAAGAAAGACGTGGTGATTATCTTGGTGAGACAGTTCAGGTTATTCCACATATTACTGATGAAATAAAATACAGGATAAAGCTTCTGGCTAATGATAATGATCTTGATTTTTTAATTACTGAGATTGGAGGAACTGTTGGTGATATTGAATCATTGCCATATATTGAGTCTGTTCGTCAGATGAAATGGGAACTTGGAACAGGTAACTGCCTTGTGGTTCATCTTACACTTGTGCCATACCTCGCCGCAGCCGGAGAATTAAAAACAAAACCCACTCAACATTCAGTAAAAACAATGCTTGAGCTGGGAGTTCAACCGGATGTGCTTGTTTGTCGCACTGAAAAACCACTCAACGAAAACCTGAGACATAAAATAGCTCTGTTCTGCAATGTTGACCCACAATCAGTTATTGAATCAATAGATACAGATACAATTTATAACGTACCACTGTTGATGAAAAACGAAAAGTTAGATGCTGTGGTACTTGAAAAGTTGAATATGCCTCTTAACGGCGAACCTGATTTAAAAAAATGGGAAGATTTTCTTGTTAAACTTAAAAACCCAAAATGCGAAGCCAGTATTGGACTTGTCGGAAAATATGTTGAGCTTAAGGATTCTTACAAATCTATTGTAGAATCAATTATCCATGCCGGAACTGCAATAAATTGCAAAATGCACCTTAAGCTTATACATTCAGAACATGTTAACGAATCCAATGTAAAAGAAAAACTCGAAGGCCTTGATGGGATAATTGTTGCCCCCGGTTTCGGTGAAAGAGGAATTGAAGGAAAGATAATATCAATAAAATATGTTCGTGAGAATAAAATACCATTCCTCGGAATTTGTTTGGGAATGCAGTGCGCAGTTGTTGAGTTTGCAAGAAATGTCCTTGGTCATAAAGATGCACATTCTACAGAGATAGATCCCAGAACTAAAAATCCTGTTATTGATATAATGGAAGCGCAAAAAAAGATATCATGCAAAGGAGGAACGATGCGACTTGGCTCCTACCCTTGTGTTATTGTTGAGCATACCAAAGCCGAAGAAATTTATCACGAAAAAAACATTACCGAGCGCCATCGCCACAGATATGAATTTAACAATAAATATCTTGATGAATTTGTAAAAGCGGGTATGATACCTGTCGGAATAAACCCAAAAGACAACCTTGTTGAAATGGTTGAAATTCCTGAGCACCCATGGTTTGTTGGTGTGCAGTTCCACCCTGAATATAAAAGTACTGTTCTGAATCCTCATCCGGTTTTTATAAGCTTTGTGAATGCAGCCAAAGAACATCACATAAAAGATTGTAACAAATAGTTTTAATGGAAATTTTCAAGTACCATCCGTTAAAAGCATTCAATACTTTCGGGATTGATGTAAAAGCAAAGTATTTTGCCATTTCTTCTGATGAAAATGAAATCATTGCTCTTTTAAAAGAATATGATTCCTCTATGCCTTTGATGATAATAGGTGGCGGAAGTAATCTGCTTTTCACAAAAGACTTCGAAGGACTTATTGTCAAGCTCAACAGCAAAGGAATTTCTATTAAAGAAGAAAAAGATGGTCATGTTCTTATTGAAGCAAAAGCAGGAGAAGTCTGGGATGATTTTGTCAAATTTTGCATTAAAAATAAATTCTACGGTGCCGAAAATCTTTCTTTAATTCCAGGAAATGTAGGAAGCAGTCCGGTGCAAAATATCGGTGCTTATGGTGTTGAGCTTAAAGATATTTTCCATTCATGCAAAGCATACAATATCAAAAAGAAAAAGATTACAACATATTATTTTGAAGATTGTGATTTCGGATACCGGGACAGTATTTTTAAACGAGCAGAAAAAAATAATAATCTGGTATTAAGTGTTACCTATAAGTTATCAAAAAAGCCGGTATTCAATGTTGAATACGCTGCCTTAAAAAACAAACTTATTGAATTGGGAAATAAAAAAATAACATTGAAGTCAGTTAGAGATGCTGTATGCGACATAAGAAATTTAAAGCTGCCGGATCCGGCAAAGATAGGTAATGCAGGAAGTTTCTTTAAAAATCCGGTTATCAGCATCAGGAAGTACAAAGAAATTCTAAAGTATGACAATTCACTGCCTTCATTTTCATGTGATGAAAAGCATGTTAAAATAGCTGCTGCTGCTTTAATTGAAAGATGCGGATGGAAAGGGAAAAAAGTTGGTAATGCCGGAGTACATAAAGAACAGGCGTTGATACTTGTAAATTATGGTAATGCCACAGGTAAAGAAATAGCTGAGCTTTCAGCGCAGATACAAAAATCGGTTTTTGATAAGTTCGGGATAAAGCTTGAGACAGAAGTAAATATTATTTGATTTTGGGCAACAAATTACACAAATCAGACATCATTTGAATTATAATGATCATAAGTGGCTATAAGTTGATTGAGTGATAATAATTTGCAAATACTCGTCACTGATAACCGATAGCTAATTTTAATGATTACCAATTAATTATATCATTAACTCTTCAAAAAATTATTTCTCGTAACTTCCTTTTTTAAGGATGATATGATCTTTCATTATCATTTTTCCCATTGCAGCGATATGAACCAACTCATAATGACTATCAAGAATAACAATGTCGGCATCCTTGCCAACAGCAATATTTCCCTTTCCTTTAAGTTTAAGGATTGATGCCACATTTGAAGTTATTACCTTAAGAGCATTTTCAAGTTCAAATTTTTCTTCTACAACACAATCGACTAATTCCTTAAAGATTGATTTTGGATATCCCATTTCCAGCTTGATAAGATTCCCGTCTTTATCGAAATCAGGCAATGAACCGCAACCATCAGATGTCATCGTGATATGCTCAAGAGGAACACCGGCTTTAACGAGTTCAACAATGGCTTTTGCAGGTTTTATTTCATATTGTGGAAAATAAGGATAAGAACTTGCCGTAATATCAATATAGCCATTTTTCCCATATTCCTTTGCATCTTCAAAGATATAATCATTACGGTTAATATGTGTCGGTAGAAACTGTGTAAGTTTAAGTTCGCTGCTGTTTACCGCATCATAAATAGGTTTAAAAGGTTTTTGTGCATCGCCCATGTGAATATTAACAATTCCCGCCTTTCCACCTAACATTCCTCCAACTCTCGCATGTTCTGTCAACCTTATTAGTTCCGCAGTTGAAGGACATGACGAACGGTGGTCGGATAAGGCAAGTTCGCCAACACCAATTATTTCTTCTATCAGAGCGATATCTCTTCCAACATCACCTGTTATTGTGGGAGTGGGAAACTGATAAGCTCCTGTATAAATATATGCTGATACACCTTCTTGTTTAAGTCCTTTTGCTTTCATCAGAACACCTTCAAGATTTCGTGTCATTCCATCTGTACCAAGACAACCGACAACAGTTGTAACACCTGCTTCGATCATGTGACTAAGCTGCATTTCAGGAGTTCTTGTTGCCGGTCCTCCTTCGCCACCAGCCCCGGCAATATGAACATGTGCATCAATAAATCCGGGAACCATTTTTAATCCGGAACAATCAACAATTTCAACATTTATCCCACTTGGAACCGAGATACTGTTTTCAATCGCGGTTATTTTACTTCCTGATAAAAGGACATCTTTTTTACCAATATACAGCGGCGTATAAACTTCACAATTTTTAAATAAAATCATAATATCAATATTATTTCAAATTATTTCACAAATTCATCATACTTATAAAGCAAGTCTTTAAGATAAGGTTCAATTGCATTGAATATCATATCATCGATTGCATCCTCATTTTCAACCAAATTTCTGCTGATTTCTTTCAAATCTCTAGAAACTACCAGTTCGGTTTTATTCTCATCTGCATTTTCAGTAATTTCAACAAGCAGTCCTCCGGGAAGAAGGTCACGGACCAAAATATATTCTGCATAATTCGCCTTATTAAGTATTGCGATATCCATTCCGTTATGATAAATACCGAAGTCAAAGATATCGTCACGTGAATGATTTACAATAGCTATATCAGCTTTGGGATTTCTGAATAATATTTTGCAGTTAAGTTCATGTTGAGGATTTTTGTTAAAAAACTCTTTATTAAAGTAAACTCCTCTTTTTCTGAGGTTAGAAACTTCAACATCGGGTTTGAATTCAACAAGTTTATCAATGATTTTATTTATTAGAATATCAGAGATATTATTTCCTGCGATAATCGGAATTCTTGAATAATCGAAATTCTTTCCAAAAAGATGCTCCATTATAATGCCCGGCACATCAACAGAGCCACCTTCTGCAGGAGCAAGATGCATAAACACTCCGGGACCGGCATTAATTTCAATGATGCCGAAATCACCTTCTTGCCATGGTCTTGTTATATCCTTAGCAAGAACATCTATACCAAGGCAGGTTACATTAAAAAAGCGGGCAATATTCTCAACCATTTTAATATTTTCAGGATGGATTTCATTTGTCACATTCACCGAAACTCCTCCAGCTGAAATATTTGCAACTCTTCTAAGTACAATTTCTTCACCTTGGGCAGGAACCGTTTTTATATTCATCCCTTTCAGCTGAAGCCAGTCATGCATTACATCATCAATTTTTATTTTACACAAAGGTGAACGCGCATTGTCGAGTCTCACTTCTTTATCATTCTCCACAGAAATTAATTCTTCAATAGAACTCTTTCCATCACCAACAATAAAAGCCGGGATTCTTTTAAGACAAGCAGCATATTTTCCGCCCACTGTGAGTATTCTGTGATCATATCCGTAAATTTGCTTCTGAACAAGTGCGCCGTCAAAATATACACCCTCTTCATTAGCAGAAGTTATTATTCGCTTAAAAGCTTTTCTCACCTCTTCCTCTGATTCAATTCCAGTGGTAACACCTTGTCCCTTATGTCCGGCGACCGGTTTTACTACTACAGGGAATCCAAGTGCTACAGCTTCTTCAACAATTTCTTCCTCGTCATAGCAATTTTTCCCTTTAGGTGTTGGTAAACCGCAAAGGTCCAGAAAATCTCCGACCATATCCTTGTACATTGTGAATTCAGTATCCTTAATTCCATCAACACTGAAAGTCGTAGAACGCCCTCTGACCTGTTTGCGGCCATAACCCCACTGGAACTGGTTCTCCTCATATAGATAATTTACCGGGATTTTTCTGAGAACTCCTGCTTCAATAAGGGAGTAAAGAGTTGGACCACCAAATAGTGTTTTGTCGAACAAAGCCTGAAGTTCATTATATCTGGTTTTGAAATCATAATCAAAATCATTTTTATTCATTGCATTAAACCAATCGCTTACCAGATAAACCACTTCCTTAGCTATCTTGTCGTCAAGATGCTGAAAAGAAATAACCCATTCATCACCATCTCTTGAAATATTATATTTTTCAGTAAAAAGGTTAATGTCCATTTTATTTACTTCAACAACAAGCCTTGTAAACAAGTTTATAACCCTATCGGGGTAGTCGATAGCAAATTTTGGAAAATGTTCAAGTATCCTGTCTTTATAAAATTCAGTTTCCGGACCATCATGATCAAGTCGTATGTTAAAAACCATTGCCTTGCAATCCAGGTAGTAATTTGGACCATCATAAGAATAAAATTTATGTACAAAAAAATCGTTTTGATTTTCCATAATTAGTTGAATTTTAATATGTACTATATTTTCGGATAAATAATCGTATTAATTTTTTTAATGATGATATCTTCAAATATATAAAATAAAATAAGTAAATGCCACAAAAATTAACTCAGTGAAATTTATTTTACATTACTGACGATATAATACTATTCGACAATTTATAACAGATTCATTGATTTTTTTATGATCTCAATTTTATTTTTCAAACTATTGAGAACAGAATTGAATTCATTTCTAGTCTTAATTTCACCTTTAAGTCCAAAATAAAATTTTATTTTAGGTTCAGTACCAGAAGGTCTGACCGTAATAAGCGAACCATCTTCAAGTAAAAACTGAAGAACATTTGACACAGGAAGATTTATTGCATTTTTTTCTCCGGTTTTGATATCAGTGCGCACCAGAGACAAATAATCTCTTATTTGAATAACTTTACTCCCGTTAATTTCAACCGGAGGTGTCGAACGATAATCGTTCATCATTTTTTGAATCTCATCAAGACCTGATTTACCTTTTTTGGTAACAGAAAGAAGCCCTTCATAATAAAGTCCGAATTCCTGATAAACATCAAGGAGAAGCTGATATAATGTTTTTCCGTTTTCAATAGCATAAGCAGTCATTTCGGCAAGTATACAACAAGTGGTGATTGCATCTTTATCCCTTACAAAATCAGAAGGCAGATAACCGTAACTTTCTTCTCCGCCGCCGATATAAGTTTTCTTCCCTTCATTATTTCTGATTATTTCTGCAATATATTTGAAACCTGTAAGACAATCAAAACATTCGACCTTATATTTATCGGCAATATCCTTTATCAACTCTGTTGTAACAATTGTTTTTACAATATATTCTTTCCCTTTTAATTTCCCCAGTTTATGCCATTGGTCAATAAGATAATAACTCAGTAATGCAGCTGTCTGATTTCCGTTTAACAAAACATAATTCCCATCTTCATCTTTAACAGCAACGCCTTCCCTGTCAGCATCAGGATCAGTAGCCATAACTATATCGGCATCAAGTTCTTTTGCTTTTTCAATAGCCATAGCTAATGCTGCAGACTCTTCAGGATTTGGACTTTTTACTGTCGGGAAATTTCCATCGGCTACAGCCTGTTGCTCAACTATATGAACATTTTCAAATCCGAACTCTTTCAAAGCCCTTGGCACCATAGTGATACCGGTACCATGCAAAGGAGTATAAACGATTTTAATATTTTTATTTTTTTCTATTACTTCAGGTAAATGTCTTAATTTCATTACCTCAGCAATAAAAGCATCATCAATATTTTTTCCGATAATTTCTATATTTTCTTTTACCGCATTAAATTTTATCTCATCAATACTCTTAATTTTCTGAACTTCGGTAATAACATTTTCGTCGTGAGGGTTGACAAGCTGTGCGCCGTCATCCCAGTAAACCTTATAACCGTTGTACTCTTTCGGGTTATGCGAAGCTGTAATAACAACTCCACTCTGACATTTAAGGTAACGAACAGCATAAGAAAGTTCAGGTGTAGGGCGAAGGTCTTCGAAAAGAAAGACTTTAATGCCATTAGCTGAAAGAACTTCAGCAGTAATACGAGCAAAATATTTACTATTGTTACGAGAATCATGAGCAACTGCAACCTTAATTGTGTTGAGATTTGCAAACATCATTTTCAGATAATTGGCCAATCCCTGCGTTGACATTGCAACGGTATATTTATTCATCCTGTTTGTGCCAACACCCATAATGCCGCGCAATCCTCCGGTTCCAAATTCAAGGTCACGGTAGAAAGCATCAACAAGTTCATTTGGATCATTATCAATTAAAAATCTAACCTGCTGCTTGGTTTCCTCATCAAAATTTCCGTTAAGCCATATTTGAGCCTTTTCTAAAATATATTGTTCCATACCTAAACTTTTATTTTCAAATAAATCTTTAACATTAATTAACCTCAAAAATATAAATTATTTCAATTTCAAAGCTTGTAATTTAAGGCTGATGCTCTTCCCTTAAAAGATCGTTCACCGTTTTCACAGGGTTAAAAGTAATCAAAGGAACATCAACAAAAACTGTAATCCAATCAGCCATAGCGCCATTCCACAAACCAGGAAGTTCCAAAGCTTTCAATTGTCTGCCATCTTTAGTTTTATTTGAGATGAAACCGGTAGAAGGATCAATAAAATCTTTGAGGTCAAACTTTTCGCCTTTAAAATCTTTAATACTGCAAACCAAATCAACAGGATTAAAATGAGTAGCATTCTTGAAAATTTCATTCTGAGCATCATTTTTTAAATCTATTTGTGATGACTCGACAATCTGAAGTGATATATTTCCTTGGCTATCTTTCACCCAAAATGGTCCACCTCCGGGTTCACCTTCATTTTTAACCATGCCACAAACTCTTAGTGGTCTGTTTAAAAAATTATAAAGTAAATCCATCTTCTCGAAATTGTCCAGTACTTCAAAGTTCTTATCAAAAGAATACATTAGTTTATTTTGGCAGAATTTTGCAATTTGCTTCAAATCTTCATCATCAACATTTCCATTGTCGAGCAGCTCCAAATATTCAAATGCCTGCGACCTGTATTCAAGAAGCAATCCGCCAATTACTTTTTTATAAAGAACTGTTGCATCTTTAAGCCTGTCGGGAACAATATTATCAATATTTTTAATAAAAACAATATCGGCATCAATATCATTTAGGTTTTCAATTAAAGCGCCATGACCACCGGGTCTGAAAAGTATTTCTCCATTAGAATTCCTAAACGGTAGGTTGTCCATTCCTACAGCAATTGTATCAGTCGAAGGTTTTTGAATCGACCAAGTAATTTGATATTTTACAGAAAACTTCTTTTCAAAATGTACAACGGTTTCCTCCATTAATTCAAGAAACCTTGATACATGCTCAGGAGAAAGAGTAAAATGAACCTTCACCTCAGATTTATCATTTTTACAATAAAGAGCACCTTCAACTAAATGCTCCTCAAAAGCTTTGCGGCATTTATCATTGTATTTGTGAAATTTTATCATTCCTTTTGGCAGGTTCCCGTAGTTTAGTCCTTTTTCACTAAGGAGAAATTCAATAATCGGAATGAAATCTTTGTTTTTAATGCAAGAATCAATATTATGACCATTATTCTCTAAAACAATTTTAAGATCATCAAAGAATGCAAACTTCCTAATAT
>CAZELC010000107.1:0-9047 GCA_964512865.1 uncultured Bacteroidales bacterium | reverse complement strand
CAATTAGCAAGTAAAAAATATTGCTCAGATACAGCAGAAATTTTAATAGGCAAAAATAAAATAGGCGGAAGCAATAGAAACAATTTAATTGCTATTGGTCCATGCGGAATAGAATCAAAAGAGCAGATTGAATCAACAGCAAAATTTATAAAAAAACTTGGCTTGTCAACTCTCAGAGCCGGTAGCTTTAAGCCTCGGACCTCTCCATATTCTTTTCAGGGAATGGGCATTGACGGGCTTAAACTTTTAGACAAAATAAGAGAAAAGTACGGCTTTTCTATAATTACCGAAGTTCGTGATTCTTCACATGTAGATGCGGTTATTGAATACGCAGATATTGTACAGATAGGAGCCAAAGCAATGTACGATCACGGTATCTTAAGAAAATGTGCAAAAACAAACAAACCTGTGCTTCTAAAACGTGGTTTCGGTGCAACTCTGCAAGAGTTTGTACAGTCAGCAGAATTTATACTTTCTGGCGGAAACCCTAATGTTATTTTATGTGAACGTGGTATTAGAACTTTTGAAACCAAAACCCGCTTCACTCTTGATTTGTGCGGAGCAGCATATCTTAAACACAATACAAACTTACCTGTAATTCTTGATCCAAGTCATGCAATGGGATATGCTTATGGCGTTCCTGATTTGGCAAGAGCCTGTATGGCTATGGATGTTGACGGTTTATTGATAGAAGTACATCCAAACCCTATTATTGCAAAATCAGATGCATCACAACAGCTAAACCACAAACAGTTTGAAGAACTTTTTACAACTATTAAACCTATTGCAAAAGCCATTAACAGAAATATTATATGAGCCTGTTTTATAATAATATTAAATTTCTAAGGAAAAGCTCCGGACTTTCGGTAAATGCTCTTGCAACAAAATGTAGCTTACCCGTAAGTCTTATTGTCAATATTGAAAAGGGAAGCGCAAGGCTTAAACCAGAACAAATAATATGTTTAGCTGATGCTTTCAACTGTCCTGTTGAAAAGCTTTTCAGAATATCTCTTTCCGAAACTGAGAAAAAATTAAAAACATTCAAATTTAAGTTTCTTGCTCTTGATGTTGATGGCGTAATGACAGATGGCGGAATGTATGTTACCGAAAAGGGTGATGAATTTAAAAAATTCAACACCAAGGACGGCCTTGGAATAATTCAATTGATAAAAGCCGGTCATAATGTTGGAATTGTCAGTTCCGGTTTTAACAAAAATATCATTGAAAGCAGGGCTAAAATACTTGGAATTAAACACTGTTATATTGGAACTTGGAACAAATTGGAGGTACTTGAAAAATGGTGTGCTGAACTTAAAATAACCATGAAAAATGTTGCTTATATTGGCGACGATCTTAATGATCTGCCGATATTTGAAAAAGCCGGCCTATCTGCTTGCCCTGCAGATGCTGTAAATGCAATTAAAATCAAGTCAGATATCATTCTCACAAAAAAAGGAGGCGAATATTGTATTCGTGAGTTTATCGATCAATATCTTAATCCATATTTATAGTCTTTTTAAAATTCAACGAAGCAATAAAAATATTTTCATCCTTTTCAAATTTAAGGGCTTATGCTTTTCAAAAATAATATTAACGACATAATAACACTAATCTGTAAGTAACTACATTTTAGTGATTATCATCAATCAATTTTCTCTTGGTTATCCACAATTTTGTCTTAATAAAGAATAAAGTAATATTGTTTTTGTAATGTCTTTTTAATTATTTTTGGTCACAACACAAGCAATTATATGATCTCATTAGATGAAATAAAAGCGCCGGTTAAAAAGAATATGGAAGAGTTTGATGAAATATTCAAACAGTCCATAAAAAGCAAAGTACCTCTGCTGGATAAAATTATAAGATATATTCTCAAACAGAAAGGTAAGCAGGTGCGTCCTCTTTTTGTGCTTCTTACAGCTAAAATGATTGGCGAAATTAATAAGTCAACTTATATTGCTGCTTCGCTTATTGAACTTTTACATAGCGCTACCCTTATTCATGATGATGTGGTTGATGACTCAAATGAAAGACGCGGCTTCTTCTCTATTAATGCTTTATGGAAAAATAAAATAGCTGTTCTTGCCGGTGATTTTATGTTATCAAAAGGATTGCTTGTATCGCTTGAAAATGAAGAGTTTGATCTACTGAAAATTGTATCAAATGCTACAAAAGAAATGAGTGAAGGAGAGCTTCTGCAAATTGAAAAATCCAGATTTCTAAATATTGATGAAGACGTTTACTTCGAAATCATAAGAAAAAAAACAGCATCTCTTATTGCTTCCTGCTGCGCTTGTGGAGCTTCTTCCGTTACCAAAGAAATTGACATAATACAAAAAATGAAGGAGTTCGGCGAATATGTGGGAATTGCTTTCCAAATAAAAGATGATCTATTAGATTTCGAATCTCCTTCAAAAACAGGAAAACCAAGCGGGGTTGACATTAAAGAAAAAAAACTTTCTTTGCCAATTATTTATATGTTAAACAATATGAGTTTTCTGGAAAAAAGGGAAATTATGGCAATAATAAAACACAATAATGATAACAAATCAAAAGTTGATTATGTTATTAAACTGGTAAAAGAAAGCAATGGGATAGAATATTCTTACAAAAAGATGAATGAATATAAAGAAAAGGCACTTAATATACTTTTAGGATTTGAAAACGGAGCAGCAAAAAGCTCACTAGAGCAATTAGTACGTTTTACTATTGAAAGATCATATTAAACAATATAAGTTTTTGTGTATCGTTAACATTTAAATCATTAAAACCTGATTATGAAAAATCATATTATTTTGTTGTTATTTCTGTTTTTCTTCTCAACTGTATTTGCACAGGAATTAAAAACCGACTTTTGGCCTAATAGGCAAAAGAAAGCTGAAGGAAAACTAATTAATGGAAAGAAAAACGGCAAATGGACAACCTGGTACGAAAATAAAAAAATTAGCTCAGAGGGTGAGTATAAAGATGACAAACCTATTGGGCAATGGAATTTCTGGTTCACAAACGGGAAAAAATGGGAAATACTTAATTACGAAAATGGCCTTAACCAAAGGTGGTACTCAAATGGAAAGCAAGAATGGGAAGGAAATGTAGTTAATGGAAAAATGGATGGCAAATGGCTGAAATGGCATGAAAACGGGAAACCTGCCGAAGAAGCCTATTATAATAACGGTTTAAAAACAGGCAGCTGGATTAACTGGTACGATAACGGAAACAAACAAGCTGAAAGGTATTTTGCCAATGATAATATGATTGGGTGCTGGAAATTCTGGTTCCCTGATGGCAAAATATGGAAAGAAGTCAATAATGAAAATGGACCTGTTTTAATATACGATAGCGTTGGAAATAAAATTTCTGAGTGGAAAGTGGCAAACGGGAAAAAAACGGGAAAATCTTTATCATGGTATAGCAGCGGAAAAATAAAAAGTGAAACAATATTTTCAGATGACCTGAAAAACGGTAAACAAATTCTTTATTATGAAAATGGTAATAAATTTTATGAAGGCGTATATAAAAATGATGAACGTGCTGGGAAATGGTATTATTGGTATGACGATGGAAACAAAATGAAAGAATATGATTACGATAATGGAATGTGCTATGAATGGTTTCAGGATGGAAACAAAAAAGAAGAAGGGAAAATGATTAACGGGAAAAAAACGGGTGTTTGGACAGAGTGGCATAAAAACGGAAATAAAAAAAGAGAGACCACTTATGTTAACGGCATCAAAGAAGGAATTTCATTAGCCTGGTTTGATAATAATTCTAAATATTTTGAAGGATATAATAAACATGACTCTTTAAACGGCTATTGTTACTGGTACAGAAAAAACGGAACCAAAGAAATGCAGGGAAAAATTATCAATGACCTGCAAGACAGTATTTGGATATTTTTTCATGAAAACGGTAAAACAGGCAGCATTGGGGCATTTATAAAAGGGCAACAATCGGGTAAATGGACTTTTTTTTACGAAACAGGAGAAAAATGGCGTGAAGGTAATTATGTGGACGGTAAAAGAACCGGTTTCTGGACATCCTGGTATGAAAACGGACAAAAACTTCATGAGGGTAAATTTGAAAATGACCTTGAACAAGGCTCATGGATTAGCTATTTTGCCAATGGTAAACAAAAAGATATTGGTTCTTTTAAAGACGGAAAAATGGAAGGCAACTGGAAAGGATGGTATGACAATGGAGAGCTTAAATATGAAACCATGTACTCTGCAGGAATTAAAAATGGACATGATATCTTTTATTATGATAACGGTAAAAAGAAATCTGAAGGAAATTATAAGAATGGAAATAAAGATGGTAAATGGAACGAGTGGAGTGCAAACGGTGTTATTTGCGAAACCGGCAATTACTCAGAAAATGGGAAAGATGGATTATTCCAATATTTTGACGTAAGAGGAAATAAATTTAAAGAACAAAGCTTCAAGGATAATAAACCTCATGGCAAATGGACAGAATATTATCAAAATGGTAAGAAGTCGGGAACCGGAGAATTTATTAATTATCTTAAATCAGGAACATGGATGTATTGGGACCAAAACGGAACTCTTGTATATAAAGCCATTTTTAAAAACGGAGTTAAAATAAATGAGATAATAAATAAGAGGGAAGATAAACAAGATAAACCTAAAACAAAAGTTGACAAAGGCTTTTAATTAATTATTTGCTGAGAGTAAAAGCAAACGTAGTCCCGATTCCAACTGTGCTTCTCACGTTTATTGTCTGATTGTGAGCTTCGATAATATGCTTGACAATTGCCAATCCAAGACCAGTACCGCTCTGTTCTCTTGAGCGACCTTTATTGGTTCTGTAAAATCTTTCAAAAACGCGCGGAACCTCTTCTTCAGCAATACCAATCCCATCGTCAGTAACTTCAATAAGTTTATTTTCATCCATATCAAAAAAGCTGATTTTTGTTCGTCCGTTATTTTTACCGTATTTTATTGAGTTTTCTACAAGGTTATTGAGCACCTGTCTTATTTTGTCTCTATCGGCATTTACATAAACCGGCATAGTATTTCCCGGATTAAACACGAATGAAATATTTTTTTCTTTTGCTTTAATTTCATAAAATTCTGTCACTTCCTTTGCCAGAGATACAATATCAAAACGGCTGTAAATTAGTTTCTGGTCTCCGGATTCAAGTTTTGAAATAGTTTCCAGATCATTAATAATAGCAATCATGCGTTCAATACTCTTTTCTGTTCTTTTTAAGTATTCTTTATTAATATTCTCATCTTCAAGTCCGCCATCAAGCAATGTGAGTACATATCCCTGAATGTTGAAAACAGGGGTTTTCAGTTCATGTGAAACATTGCCTATAAATTCTCTTCTGAATTTTTCCTGCTTTTGAAGAAATTCTATTTCCTTAGTTTTATCTTCTGCCCATTTAAGTACCTCATCCTGAACATCACTTAAAATTCCCTTACCTGAATAAATTTTACTTTTAAGTTCATTTTTATCTTTGCTCGATTTCAGGTTATAGATAGTTTTATAAATCAAACGAACCTTTTTGTAGATAAATTTCTGAATAAATATTCGTGTGATTAAATAAGTGAAAACAAACAAAGCAATTCCAATTATTCCAAGAATAATATATTGTGAACCGTTAAAGTATAATTCAATTAAAAAAGTAAAAACTGCATAAAAAAGCAATACCAGTAAAGAGATAATAATTGAAATAAACTGCGGACTGTCTTTTTTCATTTTAACTCATATTTATAACCAACACCTTTAACTGTTTTAATATTATCTGTTGCGAGCAGCTCTCTTAATTTGCTCATGTGTACGTCAATTGTTCTATCTCCAACAATTACCGACTCACCCCAGATTTTATTATAAATCTCCTCACGGGTAAATACTTTATTTGGTTTTCCTGATAAAAGAAGAAGTATTTCAAACTCTTTGCGTGGAAGTTCAATACTTTTATCGTTTTTATAAACTAAGTATTTTTCTTTGTCGACCTTTATTTCACCAAGATCTAAAACTTCAGATTTGTCATTATCATTTGTAATAACGTCAGAAGATTCTTTAAACCGTCTTAGTAGAGTTTTCACTCTTGCAACAAATACTTTTGGTCTTATTGGTTTTGTAATATAATCGTCGGCTCCGGCTTCAAGTCCTGCAATATGTGAATAGTCTTCGCTTCTGGCAGTAAGAAACATCACAAAAGTATCTTTAAGTTCCGGAATTTGCCTTATTTCAGTACAAGTTTCAATACCATCCATTTCCGGCATCATCACATCAAGAATAATCAGATGAGGTTTATGCTCTTTAGCTTTTTGTATTGCAATTTTCCCATTTTTTGCCGTATAAACTATTAACCCTTCTTTTTTTAGATTATAACTTAGAAATTCCAGAATATCTTCTTCATCATCTACAAGCAGTACAATAAATTCTTTTTCCATAAATTTTACATTTTCTTATAGCAAAAATATAGTATTCCTTCGTTAAAACTATTAGTAATCAAAAATTTATAAATAACTTATTGTTTTATTTACAAAAAATTAACACAGAAAAGAAGAATATAATAATTTTATTTTACTCAAAAAGCCTGTTTATT
This sequence comes from uncultured Bacteroidales bacterium, assembly GCA_964512865.1. Lineage (GTDB taxonomy): Bacteria > Bacteroidota > Bacteroidia > Bacteroidales > CAIWKO01 > CAZELC01. Next base: position 2,470 of record CAZELC010000107.1, on the reverse strand, counting down.
TCTTCTTCATCAGCTTTGATAATGCCTTTTTCGGTAATAATTCCGGTAATATATTCTGAAGGAGTGACATCAAAAGCGGGATTTAATGCATTAGAATCGGGAGAACAAACAAGTATTTCCTGTATTTCCCCGTTTTTTGACAATCCTTTTTGATAAAGCACCTCATTTTCAGAACGTTCTTCAATTATAATATTATCTCCGCTAATACAATTCAGGTCGAATGTCGATAAAGGTGCTGCCACATAAAAAGGAATTCCGAATTCTTTTGCAATAATTGCCTTTTCAAATGTTCCAATTTTGTTAGCAACATCACCATTTTTTGCTATTCTGTCGGCCCCAACAATAATAATATCAACCTTACCTTTCGACATTAGATAAGCACCTGCATTATCCGGAACAATCAAATGCTTAACATTTTCATTTTTTAATTCCCAGGCTGTTAATCTAGCACCTTGCGAGCGTGGGCGTGTTTCATCAACATAAACAAAAATTTCTTTTCCTGATTTTTTAGCAGTATAAACTGGTGACAATGCACTACCATAATCAGTAAATGCAAGCCATCCGGCATTGCAGTGTGTCAGAATATTATAGCCGTCTTTAATAATTTTATTACCATGCTCACCTATTGCTTTGCAGGCCTGAATATCTTCAGAAGAAATTGCCATTGCTTCAACTTTGGCATCATCAACCGATATTTGAGCTGCATGATAAACTCTGTCAACAGCATAAAAAAGATTACGTGCAGTTGGTCGGGTTGATTCTATTTCTTTTTTTGCAGACAGCAAAAACTCCTGATATTCATTTTCCGGAGCTTCCAGCACAGCCTGTAACATAGCAAAACCGGCAGTAACACCAATTGCACCGGCACCTCTGACAATCATTGTTTTTATTGCAAAACATGTCTGCTTATAATTTGCAGATTCATAAATTTTAAAATCAAAAGGCAGAAGGTTTTGTTCTATCATAAAAACCGATTTTCCTTCCATCCATACCGTTTTATAATCTTTTCCCTGAACTTTCATAATTGATTAAAATAGATTTCTGAAAATAATTGGCTGTTTAAAAATCAATCATACCAGCCTGCGTACATCATATAGTTTGTTGATATCCTGTTAACCTGCCCTTCAAGTAATTTTTTATCAATTGTTTTGATTTTTTTTGCAGGAACACCGGCGTAAACAGATCCGGATTCCACAATCGTTCCTTCAAGAACTAAAGAACCTGCCGCTATCAGGCAATTACTTTCGATGATAACTCCATCCATAATAATTGCGCCCATACCAACCAAAACATTATCATTTATAGTGCAACCATGGATTATTGCATTATGTGCAATAGACACATTATTTCCTATTGTTACCGAATGTTTGAGATAAGTACAGTGCACTATTGCTCCATCCTGAATATTCACATTATTACCAATTCTGATCGAATGTACATCTCCTCTGACAACAGTATTAAACCAAATGCTGCAATTATTACCCATAACTACATCACCGGTAATAGTTGCATTATCAGCTAGAAAACAATTTTCTCCAAACTTTGGAATAACTCCTTTTACTGATTTTATTAATGCCATTTTTAATTATAAATTAATGATTTAAAGATTTGTTGATTAAGTCAGATAAGTCAAATAAGTTAACTAAGTTAATTGGGTTAAATGGGTTGTGATTTTTAAATCTTTTATTTTAATACTTTCGTTTTTTATCCTTCAAATTCTCCTCTTTCCTTTACTTATAGTCAATGGAAAAGTGAAGTCCTCTGTTTTCCTTTCTTTCTTTTGCCATTTTTATAATCATATAAGCAACATTAATAAGGTTTCTTACCTCACAAATCTTTACAGTAAGTATAGATTTCTGGTATATTTCCTCTGTTTCCTTATAAAGAAGTTCAAGGCGATCCATTGCTCTTTTTAATCTAAGATTGGATCTGACAATACCGACATAATTGCTCATTATTTCCCTGAGTTCTTTAAGTGTCTGTGTAATAAGTATCATCTCTTCGTTTAATACGGTTCCTTCTGCATTCCAATCAGGAACTTCTTCATTAAATTTTATTTTTTTAAACTTACTTATCGATTCTGTTGCTGCTCTGTGAGAAAACACTACTGCTTCAAGCAAAGAGTTTGATGCCAGACGATTTGCACCATGCAATCCGGTACAGGAACATTCTCCTGTTGCAAAAAGGTTTTTTATTGAGCTGCTTCCGTGTTCGTCGACCTTTATTCCACCACAAATATAGTGAGCAGCAGGAACAACAGGTATCATTTCTTTGGTGATATCAATTCCAATTGAAAGACATTTTGCATAAATTGTAGGGAAATGATTTATTAGTTCATTTTTATCGAGGTGCATACAATCGAGCATAACATGTTCATCGCCGCTAAGCTTCATTTCTGTATCAATTGCTCTCGCAACAATATCACGGGGAGCCAGTGATAACCGCTTATCGTATTTATGCATAAACTCCT
>CAZELC010000106.1:0-9065 GCA_964512865.1 uncultured Bacteroidales bacterium | reverse complement strand
TTGGAAACATACTTTTGCCAATAATTAAATGTACTAAAGACGACTTATAATGAAATTCTCACAAATTTTCCAGATTCTGGTTCCAAAAGACAAAAAGTTTATTCCTATATTTGAGTTAGCAGCAGAAAACACTGTAAAAGCAGCATTAGAACTAGTTGAACTTTTTAAAGCTACCGACAAAATAATTATTGAACAAAAAGTACGACATATTAAAGAACTTGAAAAAATTGGAGATAATTATACACATACGATTTTTGATGAACTAAACAAGACATTTATTACACCTTTCGACAGAGAAGATATTTATAAATTAAACTCTTCTTTAGATGATGTAATTGACCTGATAAACGAAAGTGCAAAAAAATTATTGCTCAATAACCCAAAGAGCATTCCAATAAACTTTTTAGAACTTGCTGAACAAATTCTGCTTAGTGCAGAAGAAATAAAATGCGCTCTTTCCGAACTTAAAAATCTTAAACATCCGGAAAAGATAAAACAATCATGCATTAGGATAAATGAAATTGAGAATACTGCAGATGAGATATATCACAATGCCCTGTCAGCTTTATTTGAAAATGAGAAAGATGCAATTGAACTTATTAAAAAAAGAGATATTTTAAGTCTGCTGGAAGAAGCAACTGATAGAGCAGAAGATGTTTCCGATATGATAAAAACTCTTATAATTAAAACAGCTTAACAATATGCTTACTATAGTAATTATCACAATATTTATTGCCCTTGTTTTCGATTTCCTTAATGGGATGAATGATGCAGGGAATTCAATTGCGACAATAGTTTCGACCAGGGTACTTTCGCCAAAAATTGCTGTTGCATGGGCAGCATTCTTTAACTTTGCAGCATTCCTGATTTTCGGTGTACATGTAGCCAAAACAATTGGCAAGGGAGTTATTGAGCCAAGTATAGTTTTAGGCGACCCGGTTTTCATCTTATGTTCTTTGATAGCAGCATGTATTTGGGTGTTTTTTTGCGGGAGGAAAGGTATTCCAAACAGCGTATCTCATGCATTGATAGGTGGTTTGATAGGTCCTGCACTTATTAAAGGAGGGACAAGTGTTGTAATTGCATCAGGAGTTATAAAAATATTGATTTTCATCGTGTTGGCTCCATTGATTGGTTTTGTGATAGGTTATTTTTTCATGGTAATAACATTATGGATTTGGGGCAATAAACCTCCGGCAAAAGCAGATGCTTTTTACAGAATAATGCAGCTTGTTTCATCAGCAGCATTCAGTTTGGGTCATGGTGGCAACGACGCCCAGAAAACAATGGGAATTATATTTCTGCTATTAATTAGTACCGGGTATTTACCTCAGGATTCGACTGTTCCTTTATGGGTAGTATTAAGCGCTCATGCAGCAATAGCACTTGGAACTATGATAGGAGCCTGGAAAATAATAAAAACTCTTGGTAATAAATTAACACAACTTAAACCAATGGGCGGATTCTGCGCAGAAACTGCAGGAGCATTAACCCTTTTTGGAGTAACACTCGCAGGTATCCCTGTCAGTACTACACACACAATTACCGGTGCAATAATGGGTGTCGGAGTCACTAAAAGAGCTTCCGCAGTAAAATGGGGATTAGCCGGAAATATTGTTATTGCCTGGATACTTACAATACCTTCAACAATTATTCTTTCAGGAGCAATTTACTACATTTTAACCCTTTTTAATATTGCATAATTAAACATTCCACGATTAAACCGGCTTTCCATATCATTCAGGTTTTCAGAATTTCCTTAATTCGGAATTTTTCCTAAACTGATAAAAACAAAAACACTTATAAGAAATAAACAAGGCTTTTACCTCCAATTGTTTTTGTTAATTAATGTTCAAATCTTTTTACGATTTTATTATATAAAAATATACTTTTGTGGAAATTGAGAATAGTATATGAATTTTACAAAATTATTTCAGATTTTAGTGCCAAAAGACAAAAAGTTCTTTCCACTATTTGAGCAGGATGCTGAAAACCTTGTAAAAGCAGCTGTTTTGCTAAATAAACTTTTTTTGGTGAATGACCCCACCGAGACAGAAAATATAGTTAAGAAAATAAAGGAGCACGAAAAAACAGGTGATGATTATACTCATCAGATATTTGATGAATTAAATAAAACCTTTATTACTCCTTTTGACAGAGAAGATATTTATCTGTTAAATTCATCGCTTGATGATGTTCTAGATTATATAAACTCCTGCGCCAAGAAAATACAGTTGTATAAACCTAAAGCAATGCTTCCTCATTATTTGGAACTCTCAGAACTTATTCTTCAGGGTGCCAGAGAAATCAGAAACGGTCTTAATGAACTTAAAAATATAAAAAACCCACAAAAAATTAAGCAATCCTGCGTTCGGATAAATGAAATAGAAAATCAGGCAGATGATATTTATCATCAGGCAATTACTGATCTATATGAAAATGAAAAAGACGCCATTGAGTTGATAAAAAAGATGGATATTCTTGCTGCACTTGAAGAAGCAACAGACAAAGAAGAGGATATCTCAGATGTTATTAAATCCATAATCATTAAAATGGCCTGATACAATTATGCTTATTCTAGTTATTGCTACCATAGTAGTTGCATTAATTTTCGATTTTGTTAACGGAATGAATGATGCAGCAAATTCAATTGCCACAATAGTTTCTACAAGAATTTTAACTCCAAGAACTGCCGTTATTTGGGCTGCTGCCTTCAATTTTATAGCACTCTTTATTTTTGGAGTGCCTGTTGCTAAAACTATTGGTAAAGGCATTGTTGACTCAGGAGTTATATCGGTTTATATGGTATTATCTGCTTTGCTTGGTGCTATAATATGGGCATATTTCTTTTGTGCCAGATTCGGTATACCTGTAAGCTCATCACATTCTCTAATCGGCGGACTTATTGGTGCCGCACTTATAAAAGGCGGACCTTCTGTGTTGCTTTATTCTGGAATATTTAAAATTCTCGCCTTTATTGTCATTGCTCCGTTTTTAGGTCTAATTCTCGGATATATAATCATGTCAATTACTTTATGGATTGTCAGGCGTTCAACACCAAGTAATGTTGACAGGATTTTCCGTGTGGGACAGCTCCTCTCATCTGCTGCATTCAGCATAGGTCACGGTGGAAATGATGCACAAAAAACTATGGGAATAATTGCTCTTGTTTTGTTCAGCTCTCAAAATATCCCTTTCGTCAAAGAATACCTTTACAACTCTAATGAAGTATATATACCATTTTGGGTAGAGTTTGCTGCATTAAGCATGATTTCCTTAGGGACGCTTTCAGGCGGTATGAAAATAGTTAAAACAATGGGCACAAAACTCACACATTTAAAACCTATCGGAGGATTTTGTGCTGAAACTGCCGGCGCTACCACTCTTTATATTTCAACTTTTGCAGGAATTCCTGTCAGTACAACACAAACTATTGCCGGTGCAATTATGGGCGTTGGGGTAACAAAAAGATTTTCCGCAGTAAGATGGGGCGTAGCTTCAAATATTCTTCTCACCTGGCTTCTTACTATTCCTGCCAGCATGGCAATATCATCATTAATCTATTTTTTATTCAAGATTTTAGGACTGGTATAACCTTTTTTAAAACAGCATTTTGGAAGTATTCTCTACAATAACCTTTGTAAAAAATAAGGTAAAAACTTGTTTTTATATGCAAAATGTTGTAATATTATGGTAGTGAAACCGATGATAGATAATGAAACAAATCTCCTCTGAAACAGAGCTTCTTAAAAAAGAAAATCAGGCACTTAAAAAAGAGCTTGAAATATTAAAGCAAGAGAAAAATCTTATTATTGATTCTTCTTTACAAATAGTATATGAATTCAACATCAATTCCGGAGAAATTTTATGGAGAGGAAATACTATTGGCATTTTAGGGTATTCCAACACAGAGATGGGAAATATCTCAACCTGGAAAAACAGAATTCATCCGGATGATAAAAAAAGAGTAATAGAGTTTATTGATAAATGCATTAAAAATATTGACATTTTCGAAATCGAATACAGGTTTAAAAAAAATAACGGAGACTTTATTCATATTCTCGACAAAGGCTTCTTTATTACTGACGAAAATGGCAAGGTAATGACCATGATTGGCATGATGCATAATATTAATGAACAAAAAATTACTGAAAAAGCACTGAAATTAAGCGAAGATAAATATAAAAGCATTTTTGACAACTCTGTTTTAGGAATGTACATAACATCAATTGATGGAAAGATAATAATGGCAAATCCAGCATTGATTAACCTGCTTGGATATTCATCATTTGAAGAAATTTCGGAAATTAATGTTCTTGAGAATGGATACGCCGAGAAAAATAACAGAAAGAATTTTATTGATAAATTTAAAAACACCAACGAACTTAAAAGTTATGAAACTCTATGGAAAAAGAAAGACGGAACAGTGGTCAACATTCGTGAAAATGCGAAAGCCATCAGAGATGAAAACGGCAAAATAGTATTTTTCGAAGGCACAATTGAGGATATTTCCAAACAAAAACGAATTGAATCGGATCTTTTCAAATCTGAAAATCAATACAAAGCTGTTTTTGATAATGTTAGAGACGCTATTCTAGTCGTCGATTCCGAAACTCTTGATATTATCGCTGCAAATGAAGCAGCTCTCGAAATATATAATTATTCAAAAAATGAGTTGATAAACCAAAACCTCAAAAAACTTGTACGGGATATTCATTTTGAGACCAGACAAATAAACGATATTATTGAAAAAACTTATATCAATAACTATGAAACCATGCATATTAGCAAGGATAGAAAAGAAATTTTTTTCCTTGCCAACGGCTCTGTTATTGAATATGGTGGCAAAAATGCCGTTCTTATTATTTACCATGAGATAACTGAAATTAAAAAAGCCCAGAAAATTCAATCAGCAGTTTATCGTATTTCACAACTTACACATACTTCATTTAACCTTGAAGAACTTTACCGTTCAATACATAATATTATCGGTGAACTGATGAATGCAAATAATTTCTATATAGCTATATATGATGAAATTTCACAAATAATTTCTTTCCCCTATTTTGTTGATGAATACGATTACCCTCCAAAACCAAGAAAGTTCCATAAAGGATTATCGGAGTTTATTCTAATAACCGGCAAACCTCTGCATGCAGATAAAAAAAAGATGGAAATTATGCGATTAAAGAACGAAGTCGAAATATATGGCTCAACACCTAATGAATGGCTTGGTGTTCCTTTAATCACAAATGGGAAAGCAATTGGAATTATTGCTGTTCAAAGCTACTCAGATAAAGTTAAGTACTCAAAAAAAGAACTTGATATGCTGGTTTTTGTTTCTGAACAGATAGCAACTTCCATTTACAGAAAACAAACCGAAGAAGAAATTATTAAAGCTAAATCAAAAGCCGAAGAATCTGACAGCCTTAAGTCTGCAATGCTAAGTAATATTAACCACGAAATCCGAACTCCGATGACCGGTATTCTTGGCTTTTCAGAAATACTATTTGAATCAGCTCCTGATTTTGAGACCAAAGCTATTGCTCAAAACATATTTGATAGTGCTAAAAGGCTCATGAATACACTAAATTCAATAATTGACCTTTCACAATTAATTGCCGATAAAACGCCCGTAAAACTTTGTAATTCAAATATTAATCAGATAATTATGTCGGTTTCAAAAAATTTCGAAGAATTTGCTAACCGAAAAAATATTGCCATTAATTATAATTTTTATGAGGGAGCAACCTGTCATATTGATGAGTATCTTTTCAGACAAGTAATTTCCAATTTAATCGATAACGCTGTTAAATTTTCAGATAAAGGTGAAATTCTTATAACTACTGAATTATGTAAAGACAATAATGACAATTATATTCAAATTACAGTAAAAGATGAAGGGATTGGAATTGACAAAGAGCATTTTGCTATGGTATTTGAAGAATTCAGACAGGTTAGCGAAGGTTTGAGCAGAAGTTTTGAAGGAACAGGTTTGGGATTGTCAATCTCGAAAAAAATGGTAGAAATTATGAATGGTACCATATCTCTAAAAAGTGAAATAGGAAAAGGCTCTGAATTCATAATAAGATTTCCGGCTGTTTCCAATTCCGAAAGCAATGAAATAACTGAAATCACTTCTAAATTCGCCGATGAAAATGAAAAAATTGTTTTTAAACTAAGCTCTTACAATAAACTCCCAAACGTGCTGCTTGTAGAAGATAATAAAATCAATATCGATCTTGTTGTGGTGTATTTAAAAAACATTTGCAATATTACATATACTCTTGACGGATATTCCGCAATCAAGCTTGCACGAGAAAATCATTATGACGCTATCATTATGGATATCAACCTGGGAATTGGAATTGATGGCTTAGAAACGACAAAAGAAATCCGAAAAATGGAGCAATATTACAGCACTCCCATTATTGCTTTGACCGGTTATACAACATATTACGACAGAAAAAAACTTCTTAAAGAAGGATGTTCTCATTATCTTGCCAAACCTTTTAACTCAAATGAAATTACAAATCTTTTAAAAGAGGTGCTATCAGAGAGTATCAATAAAAAATAATTCCTATATTTGAAGAAAAATATTTTATGGCTGCAGGAAAAAAAGCTCTCAAGATTGTATTATGGATTTTTTTAGCAATCATATTGTTGGTTAGCGGTATAATTGCGTATATATATATTGGAGATTCTTCCAAAAGAGACCCGTTTACAGTAATTCCCAATGATGCTATTTACATTATTGAAACAAATAATTTAACTGAGGGATGGAAAAAACTTAACTCTTCAAAAATATGGAATCACCTTCTAAGCAATAAAAAATTTGAAGAAATAAATAAAAGCGCAGCCAGCCTGGATTCAATTATTAAAGGTAATAAAACACTTGATCTGGTATTCAGCGACAGAAAACTAGTTATATCTGCACATTTGATTTCAGAAAAAGATTATGACTTTATTTTTGCTGTTGACCTTAAAAAAACAAGTAAAATTTCATTTATAAAAGATTATATTAAGGAAATTGTTGCATTATACGATTTCATTCTTACAAAGAGAGACTTTAAAGGAAATGAGATTTTAGAGTTAAGAAAAGTAGCAAGCACTGAAACACTTAGTATTGCATTTGTTGAAAACATAATGATAGCAACATACACTCCTGCCCTGATTGAGAAAGCCATTCTTCAAAAAGATTCAAAATATTGGGAAAATGATGTTTATTTTAAAAGGGCAATATCAGAAATAAAAGAAAACAAATTATTCAATTTTTATATTAATTTCAGGCAGCTTGGTAACTTTTTAAATTGCTATCTTTCAGAGAAAAGTGAACTCGCAAATTCTATTTCGAATTCATTACGCATAAGTGCATTCAATGTGAATATTGAAGATGCAAAGCTAAGCTTCAAAGGAAGTACAGCCATAAACGACAGTACGCCTTCATATCTTAAAGCACTTTCGGAAGTTTCTGCGGGTAAGCTTAGCGCTTATAATATTATTCCAAAAAGTACTTCCATTTTTATTTCTATGTGCTTTAAGAATTACAATGATTTTTTTGATAATCTGAAATCCACGTTTAATGCTGAAGATACGACGAAATCAAAAAACTATGATAAAACATTAAAAAAAGCTGAGAAACTGATGAAAGTTAATTTGCAGGAAGACTTTTTTTCATGGATAGGCAACGAAATATCAATGGTGAAGCTTCAACCTACAAGTAATTCAAGAGAAGAAGATATAATAGCAGTATTTCATACAAATAATATCGAAAACGCTAAAAAAGGTCTTGAACATATAATGAAGCAAGTGAGAAGGAGAACTCTGGGGATTGCTAAATTTGATGATGCAGATTATAAAAATTATAAAATTCATTATTTCAATGTCTCCGGATTTTTCAAGTTGTTTTTCGGCAAACTCTTTAGTAAACTTGAAAGACCTTTTTTTACGTATATCGACGATTATGTTGTTTTCAGCAATTCACCTTCATGCCTTATGGATTTTATTGACGAGTACATTGTAGGTAATACTCTTGCCCATGATGATAATTTCAACAGTTTTATGAATGATTTTGATGATAATTCAAACGCATTTGTATATGTTCAGATGCCAAAAATGTACTCACATCTTTACTATTATTCAAAACCTGAAAAGCGAAATGGTATAAAAGATAATAAAGATTTGATTTTAAGCTTTACCAGGATAGGCTTTCAGTTAGTTTCCGATGATAAATCTTTCAAGACAAATTTTGTAGCTGATTTCGATGAGGATGCTGCTTTCAGCAGTGACCTTGAGAATATTGAATCTGCAGCAGAAGACCTTTTTCTAAAAGAGATTGATTCGCTGAAACACCGAGTTGAACTTTCAGAAAAAGAATTAAAACAACAAGGAAGTGTAAAAGTATATTATCCTGATAATAAAACTGTCAAGTATGAAGGCAGACTCGATAACGGGAAATTATCAGGTCTTTGGAGAAGCTATTTCGAAAACGGAAAAATAAAATCAGCCATTAATTATAGTGATGATAAGGCAAATGGTGTCGGATTGTTTTATTTCAATAATGATAAACAAGCTACCAGAGCTGAGATAAATTTCGAAAACGACCTTATTACAGGCGTTTACAGAGAGTTTTATGAAAATGGCTCCAGAAAAGCAACAATAGATTTTGATGAAGGATTACCTGATGGTGATGCTGAGTATTTTTATGACAGTGGTGTAACAAAAATTGAAGGGTCATATAAAAAAGGAATAAAAACAGGTAAATGGAAACATTATTCCGAAACAGGAGAACTAATAGATAAAGAAAAATGGAAAAAAGGCAAGAAAAAGGGTGAAGAATAAGGCATATAAAAAAAATATCGGGCTTTATTTCGGCTCATTTAATCCGATTCATATCGGTCACCTGATAATTGCAAGTCAAATTCTTGACTCAGCCGGACTTGACCACATTTGGTTCGTAGTATCACCACAAAATCCGCTAAAGGATAAAAAAACTCTTTTTAGCAATATTAAAAGACTTGCAATGGTCAATATTGCAATTGATGATAATCCGAAATTTAAAAGTT
>CAZELC010000105.1:6937-9111 GCA_964512865.1 uncultured Bacteroidales bacterium | reverse complement strand
ATTGATATTGAAAAAATTCCACTTGAGGATAAACTGACTTTTACGCTTTTTCAGAAAGGAGATACCGCAGGTATTTTTCAATTTGAGTCGGATGGAATGCAAAAACATCTTAAAGAGCTGAAGCCGACAAACATTGAAGACCTGATTGCAATGAACGCATTGTACCGACCTGGTCCGATGGATTTCATACCAATTTATATTAACCGTAAGTTCGGGCGTGAAAAAGTTGTTTATCCTCATCCTTTGCTTGAAGAGATTCTTAAGCCAACGTATGGAATTATGGTTTATCAAGAGCAGATCATGCAGACAGCACAAATAATGGGCGGCTACAGCTTAGGGAAAGCTGACATTCTGCGGCGTGCCATGGGAAAGAAAAAACCGGAAGAAATGGCTGCACAGAAATCTGTTTTTATTGAGGGCGCTTTACAAAAAGGAATTGACAAGTCAAAAGCTGAAGAAGTTTTTGATGTAATGGCTAAATTTGCCGAATATGGCTTTAACCGTTCGCATGCTGCTGCTTATTCGGTTGTAGCATACCAAACAGCATATTTAAAAGCCCATTATCCTGCCGAATATATGTCGGCAGTGCTTACTCATAATCTGAGTGATATTAAGAAAATTACATTTTTTATTGATGATTGCCGCCGGAGAAATATTCAGGTTTTAGGACCTGATGTTAATGAATCAGATGTGCAATTTACAGTTAACAGCAGTGGAGAAATTCGCTTTGGCATGGGCGCAATAAAAGGTGTTGGTGAAATTGCTGCTAATGCAATTATAACAGAAAGAAATGCTAATGGAACTTTTAAAAACTTTTTCGACTTTATCAAAAGGATTACTCTGCGCACAGTAAACAAAAGATGTATGGAAGCTTTGGCACTTGCAGGTGCGTTTGATTGTTTTGAAGGAACACATAGGGCGCAATTCTTCCATCAGGAAAACAATGAAGATTCAAATTTTATTGAAAAAGCAATTAAGTTCTCTTCAAATTATCAGGCACAATTACAATCATCTCAAAATTCACTTTTCGGCGAATCTAATGATGTCGAAATTGCAGATCCATCAATGCCGAGTTGTGAAACATGGTCAAATATTGACCAGCTGAAAAAAGAAAAGGAAGTTATTGGCTTTTATATTTCAGGTCATCCGCTTGACGAATATAATATTGAAGTTGAAAACTTTGCCAGGTATAAAATTGAAGATATTAAGCGTGACCTTAAACCTTATAAGCAATCGCCATCAATTGATTTTGCAGGAATTATTACTTCAGCAGTTCACAAGGTAGCAAAAAACGGAAAGCCTTTTGGCTCTTTTACGATTGAAGATTATACTGATTTTATTCAACTTAGTTTGTTTTCTGAAGATTATCTCAGGTTTAAGCATTTACTTAATAAAGATAATTTTGTTTTTATAAGAGCAAAAGTACAATCTAACTATCGTGATGAGAAATTACTTGAACTTAAAGTAATTAACATTAGCCTTCTTCCTGAAGTATTAGATAAAATGACTAAAAAAATTGTTTTAAATATTAATCTTCAGGAAATCGACAGCGAATTTATTAATGATATGGCAAAAAAAATGAAAGAGTGCAAGGGAAATATTCCTGTAAGGTTTAAGATACATGAGCCGGATGAAAAACTTAATATAGAACTTTTTTCGGGTAAACATAAAGTTCAACCGTCAGATTTTTTAAGAGCAATATCCAAGGCTGGAATAAATTTTAAAATAAGCGGATAAGTAAACAATTATTTTATCTTTAAAACTGATAATAAATACATAAAGGCAAAAAATAATAAAAAAGAAGATATTTTCATATTGCTATATTTACATAATAATTTACAATTTGATTTGCCAGTATGTTTTTTTTTGTTTTATTTGCATAAGAATCTTATAGTATTAAATTTAAAAACCTCTTATAATGGCATTAGAAATAACAGATGCGAACTTTGAAGAAATCGTATTAAAATCAGATAAACCCGTATTAGTTGATTTTTGGGCTGAGTGGTGTGGTCCATGCAGAATGATAGGACCTTATGTTGAGGAAATTGCGAAAGAATATGAAGGAAAAGCAATCGTAGGAAAAGTTAATGTTGACGAAAGCAATATGGTTACCTCAAAATACGGAATCAGAAATATTCCTACAATACTTTTTTTTAAAGACGGGAACGTTGCTG
>CAZELC010000105.1:0-6927 GCA_964512865.1 uncultured Bacteroidales bacterium | reverse complement strand
TTCTTGCACAAAAGCTTGATGCTTTAATGTAGTTTTTCAGGATTAAGCAAAACTTAATCTATTCTTTTATTACTTTAGCTGATTATTGGCTAAATACTCAGGAATCCAATGTCCGGTCATATCGATCAGAAAGTCATTCAACAGTTTGACAACCTTGAACTTATTGCTAAGCAGGTTGTTGAAGGCTTTATTACCGGCCTTCACAAAAGCCCTTTTCACGGATTTTCCGTTGAATTTTCTGAACATCGTCTGTACAACACAGGTGAATCAACAAAAAATATCGATTGGAAACTTTTCGGCAGAACAGATAAATTGTTTGTTAAACGATTTGAAGAAGAAACTAATCTGCGTTGTCAGTTTATTATCGATAACAGTTCATCGATGTATTTTCCTGTTAAAGATAAACCTGACCTAAACAACCCAAACAAAATAGTATTTTCTGTTTATTGTACAGCAGCACTGATGTATTTGTTAAAAAAACAAAGAGATGCTTCGGGGTTGAGTATATTTTCCGATAAAATTGAAGTAAATACACCAGCAAAAATAAACCCTGTGCATCACAGGCTTCTTTACTATGAACTCGAGAAACTACTTGTTGGTTATGATAATACATATAAAAAAACCACTTTAGCAACCGATGCCTTACATCAAATAGCTGATAGTATTCACAAACGATCACTGGTGGTTATTTTTAGTGATATGTTCGATACAGAAAAACCCAAAGAAGAGCTTTTTTCGGCACTTCAGCACTTAAGACATAATAAGCATGAAGTTTTGATGTTTCATGTTACCGATAAAAACAAGGAAATTGATTTTAATTACGAGAACCGACCCTACCGGTTTATTGATATGGAAACAGGCGCCGAGCTTAAAATTCAACCTAATGAGATAAAAAATAATTATATCAAAGCAATAACAGAATTCCGTAAAGAATTAAAATTCCGATGCAGCCAGTATCATATAGACCTTATTGAAGCTGATATAAATCAAGGATTTGATAATGTTTTACTGTCTTATCTTATAAAACGGGAAAAATTACTTTAATTCCGTAACAAAAAAAATTTAACTCCGCCAAGTCAGTTTAAAAACGACAATTATCAACCGGGTTGTAATAATTTTATTTTATCAAAACGGATGTATAATTTTATTTCATTTCTATGCTAAATCCAAACCCCTTTTTGGACTTATGTTAAATAAAAATAATCTGCATTTTTTGCAAATACAAACTCATTTCTATCTTTTTTTATTGATTAAGTTAACAGATAAACTTACAATGCACCTATTATCAGTAAGTTTAAGTGCCATCACATTTGTTATAATTAATCTTCAAAAAATTTCATTCATAAAAAAAATTAAATATATTTGTTAGCTAAGTCAGGTAAAATAAATTTTAAATATATGGTTTCAAAATTACTAAGAATAAGTACTTCTGTCCTTCCTGCAGTAATATGCATTATTATGGCAACAGGTTGCGGCAATAAAAACTCTAAGCAACAGGAAATTCCAAAGCTTAAAGTACTGGAACTTAAAGGTGTAAAAGTGCCAATATTTCTTGAGATGGTTGGTCAGGCAGATGCCATGCCTACAGTTGCTCTTACAGCAAGAGTTCAGGGATTTCTGCAAAACATCTCGTTTACGGAAGGCTCAATAGTTAAAAAAGGTCAACTATTATTTACCATTGAACCCGATCAGTACAAAAACAATCTAGACTTGCAACAAGCCATGCTTGAAAATAGTCAGGCGAGCTGGGAAAAAGCAAAGTTAGATGTTGAAAGGCTTAAGCCTTTGCTTCCCACAAAAGCAATAAGCCAAAACGACTATGACAAAGCTGTTACTACTGAAAAAGAATGCAGAGCAAATGTTGCCAGTAATAAAGCACAGCTGGAAACTGCCAAACTTAATCTTTCATATACTAAAATATATTCACCTATTACCGGATATATTGGTAAGGCATCTGTTCAGGCCGGAAATCTTGTTGGGCAAGCAGGAGGAAACAATGTTCTTGCAACGGTTTCTGCCATCGACCCGATATATTTCAACTTCCAGATGAATGAAAATGACTACCTGTGGATTTCCAAATATCTTGTAAAACACAAAGAGGAGATGGAAAAAGATCTTAAAAAACCGCTTAATGTATTCCTGTTTCTTGCCGACAAACAGCAATATGAACATCCTGGCAGCCTTGATTTTATTGACAGAAATATCAGCATACAAACAGGAACAATTGCCATGCGAGCTACTTTTCCAAATCCTGAAAGTGTTATTAAGCCAGGAAGCTTTGGAACTGTCAGAATGGTTTTATCAGAGCAGGAAGACGCCATCCTGATTCCTCAAAGTGCTTTGAACCAAATTCAGGACAAATTTTTTGTTTTCAAACTTGGAGCTGAAAATAAAGTTTCAAGAATTGCAGTAAAAATCGGAAGAAGAATAGATAACAGAGTGGTTATTTATTCAGGACTTAAAGCCGGTGATAAAATACTTATTGAGGGTTTCCAGAAATTTGAGGAAGGTATGCAGATTGACCCCATTGTTGTAAAAGATACGGTATCTAATATTAGCATTGATATGTAGTGAATTATTATCATAAACTTTAATAATTAATAAAAGATTTTATGCTGCAAACATTTATAAAACGACCAATATTATCCGCAGTAATTGCTATTGTAATTGTTCTGGTTGGAGTTTTAAGCCTTATTTCACTACCAATATCGCAATACCCAGATGTAGTTCCACCCACAATTACGGTAAGCGCATATTACCCTGGCGCCAGCGCCGATATTGTTCAAAAAACAGTATCTATTCCTCTTGAAGAACAGATTAACGGTGTAGACCACATGATGTATATGACATCATCTTGTGCCAACGACGGTTCAATGACAATCACAGTTTTCTTTGAAGTTGGTACTGATCCCGATATGGCTACAGTAAATGTTCAAAACCGTGTACAAAGAGCTATGAGTCAGCTTCCTTCAACTGTTGTTCAAGGAGGCGTTATTGTTGCAAAAAGGTCTCCCAGCTTTTTGGTTTTGTATAGCATTTATTCAGAAGATCCTGATTACGATTCAAAATTTCTCAATAATTTTTGCGAACTTAATATTGTAAACGTTCTTAAACGTGTTCCCGGAGTTGGTGATGTGCATCTTTTCGGTGGAGATAATTATTCACTTAGAATATGGCTTGATCCTCAAAGAATGGCAGGATTGGGTATTTCTACTCAGGATGTTCAAAATGCGATACAGGACCAAAATATTCAATGTGCCCCCGGACAAATAGGTCAGGAACCTGCACCTGATGGACAAGAATCAACTTTTACCATAAGCGTGGAAGGAAGATTTTCTGAAGTTGATGAGTTTGAGAATATTATTGTGAAAGCTAATAGCGACGGCTCGATGGTTAAGCTCAAAGATATTGCTAAAGTAGAACTCGGAATGCAGTCTTATTCAACATTATCGAGAATGAACGGAAAAACGACTACAATTATTCAAATCTATCAGTCGCCGGGTTCAAATGCTATGGCTGTTAAAGAGCAGTGTGATAAAAGTATGCAGGAAATAGCAAAGGGTTTTCCAAACGGAATTAAATATAATGTAGGACTTGACACTGTTGCTTTTGTTAAAGCCTCTATTGATGAGGTTTTAAAAACATTATTTGAGGCATTTTTACTTGTGTTTATTGTTGTATTCCTGTTTCTTCAGGACTGGCGAGCCACTTTGATACCGGCTGTTACCGTACCAGTATCGTTAATTGGTTCACTTGCAGCATTTGAATTGCTTGGTTTTTCAATCAACATGATGACACTTTTTGGACTTGTTTTAGCCATAGGTATTGTCGTAGATGATGCAATAGTGGTGCTGGAAGCTGTTCAGGAAAAGATAGATCACAAGGGAATGTCACCTTTTGAGGCGACAAAAGAAACAATGAGTGAAATTACCGGAGCGATTTTTACAATAACTCTTGTACTTACTGCTGTTTTTGTTCCAGTTTCCTTCCTTGGAGGTACAACGGGAATGATGTACAAACAGTTCGCTCTTACTTTATCTTCTTCAATATTAATATCTGCACTATGCGCCGTTACACTAAGTCCTGCATTGTGCGTTCTGCTGCTTAAACCTAAACGCGATACCAAAGGTATTCTGGGAAGATTTTTTAAAGGTTTTGAAAAATACTTTGAAAAGTTCATGAACAGATATGTCCGTACCGTAACAGGATATACTGCCAAAGCAAAGCGACCTCTGATACTTTTGTTTTCAGCAATAATTCTTATGGTTTTGTTGATGAAATATATTCCGGGTGGATTTCTGCCGGATGAAGATCAGGGATATTTCTTTATTAACATACAATCGCCTGATGCTCTATCACTTGAAAAAACAGATGCGGTAGTTAAGCAAGTTGAAAAGATACTCTCTAAAACTGATGGAGTTCAAAACTATGTTGCCGTAACAGGTTTCAGCATATTATCAGGTACTGTAAGCACTTCAAATGCAATGGTTTTTGTGTCGTTAAAACCATGGGATGAAAGAAAAAGCAATGACTTGTCGGTAAAATCAATAATAGGTAAAGTTCAGAACGAGATGAATAAAATACCCGGTGCCACTTTTATGGCATTTAATGCTCCTGCTATTTCAGGTGTCGGAAATGCTCAGGGACTTGAGTTTCATCTCCAGGATAAGAGTGGCTTAGGAGGAAATAAATTGGCTGAAGTTTCTGAAGCTTTTATTAAAGAAACAAAAAATCACAAGGAACTTGTTATGACTTTCAGCAGTTTAAAAAATAACGTTCCACAATATTATCTTGATATTGATAAGGAGAAAGCAAAAACACTTGGAATTCCATTAAGTCAAATTTATCTTACCTTACAGTCTTATATCGGTAGCCTTTATGTTAATGATTTTAACAAGTTTGGCAAATCATATAGAGTTGTAATACAGGCAGAAGGTGATTTTAGAGCAACTCCTGATGATATTGAAAAGATTTACGTAAAATCAAATACGGGAAATATGGTACCGCTCGGAACAGTGGCTTCACTTAGCCCCGTATCCGGTACAGATATTTTAACAAGATTCAATCTATTTAGTTCAGCCGATATTACAATTATAAATCATCCTCTTTACTCAAGTGGTCAGGCAATCGAGGCAGTTAAAGAGGCAGCCGATAAATCTCTACCCTTTGGTTTCGGATATGAATACGGCGGTCTAACCCGTCAGGAAATTCTCGCAGGAAACCAGGCTCCATATATTTTTGCATTATGTTTATTATTTGTCTATTTGCTGCTTGCAGCCAAATATGAAAGTTGGCTTCTTCCAATTCCAATTCTTCTTACTCTTCCCTTTGGAATATTTGGTGCACTTGCTTTTCAGATATTCTTGTGGGCAATTACTGCTTTATTTGGAGGATCAGGAAGTATGTTGCCGCAATTTAATCTATACGCTCAAATTGGTATGATAATGCTGATCGGACTGGTTGCAAAAAATGCGATTCTTATTGTTGAGTTTGCAAGGCAAAAACATGAAGAAGGGTTTGATATTGTTCATGCAGCAATAGAAGGTGCAAAATTACGTTTCAGGCCAATCCTGATGACTTCTTTCGCTTTTATTCTAGGTGTTTTGCCATTAGTTACAGCAACCGGCGCAGGAGCAGCAAGTCGTCACTCGCTTGGCGCATCAGTTCTTGGAGGAATGTTGGTAGCAACAATGCTTGGTATTGTAGTAGTGCCAACATTATATGTTATCTTCCAAAGACTTGAAAACAAAATGAAAAATAAAAAACACAAAATCGCAGAAACTGGTAATAACGATTCGGAAATAAAATCATAAAAAGATGAAAACGAATTATAAACTCATAATTTTAATACTGACCGCCGTTGCTTTTATTGGAAGTTGTAAAATTGGTCCGAATTATAAACGGCCTGATTTTAAGCCTGATAACAACTTCAGATTCAGTATTAATTCCGATTCTTTGACGTTTGCCATGTTGGAAAGAGATGTACTTTTCAAGGACCCGGTTTTAAGAGACCTGATAAAAAAAGGATTTGAAAAGAATTTTGACCTTAGAGTGGCAGTTGAAAAAATAAATGAAGCTAAAGCACAATTTGTTAAAGCCAGAGCTCAGCTTTTTCCTGAACTTGGCGCCAATATTAATGAAGCTTACTCAAAACAACCTGTGGCAGGTCAGACAATAGCAGGAAACAACCTTTATGGTACACTTTCATTATCATGGGAACTTGATATTTGGGGAAAACTTAGAAGAGCAAAAGAAGCTGCAAGAGCAACACTTCTGCAGAACGAAGCATATAGAAGAGCTGTGATAATTACATTAGTTTCTGATATTTCAGCAACTTATTTCGACCTTATTGAATTAAGAAATGAGCTTAGAATTACAAAAAACAATATTGCCCTTTCTACACAAAATTTAGAAATGGTTAAAGCAAAATTTATCGCCGGACAAGCTTCAGGTTTAAATGTTGCGCAAGCTGAATCAGGACTTGCTGCTGCTAACGCCGATGTACCATCACTCGAAAATCAAATTGCACTTAAAGAAAATTATCTCAATTTTCTGGTTGGAGAATATCCTAAAGAAATCATTAATGAAAATGAAATGGAAAACCAGTTGAACGTTCCAGATGTTTTAAAAAATGGAATTCCCTCTCAATTAATAACTTACCGTCCTGATATAATGCAGGCAGAACAAACTCTCATTAGTGCAAATGCAATGATTGGTGTTGCCAGGGCAAATATGCTTCCCACTTTGAGCATCTCACCAAATTATGGCTATAGTATTTCAGCTGAGTCAATTGTATTTTCACTTATTGGATCTTTGACCGCTCCTATTTGGGGTCAAGGAAGGTTGAAGGCTAGTTATAAAGTTTCAAAATCGCAAAAAGAACAAATGCTTATTAGTTACCAAAAAACAATTTTTAATGCAATAAAG
>CAZELC010000104.1:0-9114 GCA_964512865.1 uncultured Bacteroidales bacterium | reverse complement strand
TACAATGGTGGCTGTTTATGCTTTTTTATGGAAAAAGGATGAATGTCTCAAAACACAACTTGAACTTAATAAAATGGATTCTTCTTCGGTTAATTGTATGCTTACGGCTTATTTCTATTTTGCAATTAACAAGTTGAGTGAAGCAAAATTCTGGACACAGAAAGCTTTAAATATTGACCATACAAATGGAAAAGCTCTTCTCGGAATGGTTTCGGTTGCGTTAAAAGAAAAAAATCTTCCGGAGGCGCAGATTAATATTTTAAAATATGAAAAAAACAATCCACAATCGGATGAGTATCTTTTTTATAAAGCTGTTTTTTATCTTTTAAACAATAGTCCGCAAATTGCTAAAAACTCTCTTGAACAGCTTGCCAAAGGAAGTAATTATATGGAAAACAGTAAAAAAATTCTGGAAAGATTTTACAAATAATAACTTACAAAAACTTGTTGAGATATTTGCCAAGTGCTTTTCCGCATACACCGTAAGCAACTGTTACCAGATTTACGCAATCATCATCAAAATCAATATTTGTAACACCGCCAAGGCATTTTTTTATTTCAAGTTTAAGAAATATTTTCTTTTTGTCTTTACTGTCAACAAAAATAGCCTGAAATCCTGCATAAGCGTTTCTTCTTTTAGTTCCGACACCGGTATTTGCATCTGGCTCAATGGTCATAGTTTTTAAAATCAGTGTATAATCTGCTTTTTGCTGATTGTCAAAAGTTGAGATACCACATTTCTTTAAAACTTGATTTAGATTTTCTTCAAACCTGATTTCAAAATCTGATTCCCGCCCTTCGAGCCATTTTTTATGCCACAGATAAGCATTTCCTTGTTTAATGCTGTCTTTAATTCTTATGCAATTTGCAACCCATACCTTTTCTTTTTTCCCGTCAACAAGTAAATCACTGTAATCATACTCAATATTGAAAAATTTCATTCCTTTCAGCGACTTCGGGTCACCTGCCAAAATCTCAATCTTCTGCGGAAAAGCTTCCTGAAAAAGAAAAGCAAGAAAAAGAAATGCATAAAGTTTATATCTCATCAATATCTGAAGTTTATACAAAAATAATAAATCATGGCTAATATAGAACTCTTTTTAATTCCTGTATAAAATTATCTGTAAAATTTACAATCATACAAATTGCATTTTTTTATAATTTTACAAAAAAATATATAAAATGGCAGGAAAGATAAAATCAGAAAATGCTGTGAAAACAGATTTCATGTACAATGATGAAAATGAAGAATGGATTGAAGCAAAATCATATACCATTTCAAACAATGAATTTGATGAAAATGGCAATCTTACTAAGGAAAGAACATTTAATTCTGCAGGAGAGTTTCATGAATTCAATGATTTTAATTATGATGAAAAAGGATTTTTAATTGAAAAGATTATTTATCTTGACGAAGATGAAATAGCCGAAAGAGCTGTTTCTACTAATGATGAAACAGGAAAACCTCTTAAAAAAACAACTATTTATCAGGAGTCTTCTGAAGATTATACTGAATTTATTTATAATGAAAACGGTAAACTTATCGAAAAGATAAGAAAAGATGATGATGGCTATGTGGAAGAAAAAGAAATTGCTGAATATAAAGGCGAATTGCTGATGACAGAAATGTCATACGGACTTGATAATGAGCTTATTCAGAAAACAACTTACGCTTATGATGAGAAAGGTCGTAATATATCCACAAATTATGATGATTATTTAGATGGTGAAAAAAGCAGAGTTGAAAACGTTTTTAGTGAATCGGGTTATAAAGAAAAAACACTGACATATAATAGCGAAAATCTACTTATTGCAAAATCGCTGTTTGAGTATGACGAAAAAAACAGAGTCTGCGAAATTATTGAGGAAGACAGGAAATCATACAAAAAAACCAAGTTTACATATAATGATTCTGATAATGTAATACTGCAGGAAGAATTTGATCATGACGATAATTTGATATTAAGCATTGACCGTACTTATGATGAAAACGGTAATATTGTTAAATCTGCTGTTTTTATTGAAGCTGCCGGCGAAAATGTAGCCCAGTATTATGAAGTTGATTACAGCTATGAGTATTTTTAGTCGCCATTACCTAATTGTCTGATACTCACCTGTGAAAATCTTTGACTTCGATGTCTGTTTGTGAGCTCGAGATACTCCGTGTTAAATAAGAGAAAGCAGTTTTTTATTTCACGCCCACCCTCGACTTGCTGAGATAAGCGAAGATAACCTTTAAATCTGTGTTAATTTGTGTAATCTGTGGCAAAAAAATTCTAATCACAGTTTCATTTGAATAAAACTATCCGAAAAAACTGGATTTATCTTAAAGCTTAATTATTTGACCTTTGCCTGTATTTATACCTTTTACCGAAACTGGATCACCGTAATAATAAATACTTCCGACATCTAAAATATTATAACCTAAATCTTTATTAACGCGGATATAAGTATCACCGGTTCCGCTTGAATGGACAAATGTGTTTTCAGTAGTCATATTTTCACAGTGAATCATTCCCTGAGCATTAGAATAAATATAACATAACTCTGAATATCCTGAAACATTTAAGCTTGCCGGACCTGTATGAAAATGAAAAAATGTGCTTTTTGCATTTATTGATAGATCAATAATTCCTGAACCATCCCATGCGTCAATTGTCAGGGTGTCGATATTAAAAGTATTTGTTGTGCTGATATTGCCATAAGCACTGTATCTTATATGTCTTATGTCAGGAAGGCTAAGATAGACATTTGTAAAATTGTCGAGTTTTCGCACCCAGTTACATTTGTTTTCATCGCGGATATTAAGAACGCCGTCTTCAACAGTGGTAATAATTGAAGGCGAAAGATTTGAGCCCGTCTCAACTGTTAAGCTAACTCCAGATGACTGTGTTAAAATGAGATTGATTTTTTCTGAAATATGAATGTCGGTAAAATCAGAGCTGATATTTCTGTTTTCCTTAATAATACTACCTGTACTTTTAAAACAGTCGCATAACGTTCCTTTCTTGCAGGACGAGAAAATGATAATAAATGATAAGCAAAAGTATTTAATCACCTTCATTGACAGTAAAATTATTAAAAATTAAGAACTACCTATTTTATTAATGAGAATTTTTTTCTAAATTTGTGCTATTAAAATTAACAACCATAATTTCAAAGAGTTATGAAAACTATAAAGAGCAGCATTTTATTGCTAATGATTTTATTTGCTTTTAATTCACTGTTTGCTCAAAGAGGAAAGGATGGTGCCAAGGTAATAAGCTCAAGCAATGTTATAGTAAATGAATATAATTTTCTCTCTTCAAATGCAAATGCCGGTGCTACTACGATAAGTGTAGGCAACAGCAGCCTCAACGGTAACGGTAGGTTTTCAGGCAATTTGGCTCCCGGCGACCTTATTTTTATTATTCAAATGCAGGGAGTAACAATTCAAAATGGAACTACATGGTGGAACTGGGGTTATATAGAAGCATATAATAACTGTGGTTATAATGAGTTTGCCGAAGTTCTTACAGTGCCAAATTCAACAACAATTACACTGAAATGCGGATTACAGAATAATTATACTGCTTCGGGAAAAGTTCAGGTGGTAAGAGTTCCGCGATATTCATCTCTGACTGTAAATGCAAACGATACTCTTACCTGTGATGCCTGGAATGGTACATCGGGAGGAATAGTTGTAGTTGAAGTTTTGGGAAATACCGTTATTAATGCTACAGGGGCAATTTCTGCAACAGG
This sequence comes from uncultured Bacteroidales bacterium, assembly GCA_964512865.1. GTDB lineage: Bacteria > Bacteroidota > Bacteroidia > Bacteroidales > CAIWKO01 > CAZELC01. The sequence continues at coordinate 5,373 of CAZELC010000104.1, read as the reverse complement.
AAAAGGGTTTAGAGGTGGTGATGTGGCAGCAAATTCAGCAACAAATTCCTTTGGAGATTATGCTTCTACAAACTATGTTAATGGCTCAAACAAAGGTGAATCTGTTGCTGGTTGGGGACCGGAATATGATGTCAGAGACGGTCGTTTTGGTAGAGGTGCTCCTGCAAACGGTGGCGGTGGCGGTAATGCGCATAATTGTGGTGGCGGTGGAGGTGCCAATGGACCAAGTGACGCGGGTTATGGATATACAGGTAAAGGAATTCCTGACATTTCAACAGCCTCATGGGCAAATGCATGGAACCTCGAAGGTAGCGGTTTTGCTAATAGCACATCGTCGGGCGGTGGAAGAGGTGGTTACTCATTCTCCGCAAACAAGGTTGACCCACTGACTGTAGCGCCTGATAACGCTGCCTGGGGTGGAACCAGAAGACAAAATCTAGGCGGTTTTGGTGGAAGGACATTAGAATATTCTGCCGGGCGAGTATATCTTGGCGGTGGAGGTGGTGGCGGTCACCAAAATGATGGTTGGGGCGGTGCCGGAGGAAATGGCGGCGGTATAGTTTATATTCATTCTTTTGGCTCGGTTTCAGGAGCTGGTACAATTGTTTCAAACGGACTTAATGGCAAAAACTCTCAAGGTGCTGTTCCGTTTCCATATAATACTTTTTCAGGTGTTGACGGATCAGGTGGTGGTGGTGGTGGTGGTGCTATATATATTAATACAATTGGAAATATATCAGGAGTTACTTTAAGGGCAAATGGAGGAAAAGGAGGAAGTCAGGTAAAAACAAGAGGTGCAATTTATACTGGCTCTAACCCGGAAGCTGAAGGTCCTGGTGGCGGTGGCGGCGGGGGCTCAATTACTACTCATGGCGGCTCAGCAATTAAGGAAGCACTTGGCGGTCAAAATGGTATTTGTGATCCTGCAGGTTTGTCTGCCGGCGACTATGCCATGAGCGATTTTCCTCCAAACGGAGCAACAAAAGGTGCAGGTGGTTTTACAACCGGCTGGACAGGGCATTTTGCCATTATTGCTGAAAATGATACTGTATGTCAGGGTGGCAGTGCTTCATTTACTGCTACGTTAACAACCGGCGGCTGGGTTCCTCCGGGAACAACAATTACTTGGTATGATGCACAAGTTGGCGGTAATTTAATCGGCACCGGAAATACACTTAATATTGCAAACCCTTCTGCTTCTGCTTCTTACTGGGTTGGCACCTGCCCGGGCACATACAGACAGGAAGTTAAACTTGTTTATGTGCCATTTAGCTATAATGCAGGACTTAATGTTCCAATTTGTCTCGGTTCATCGGGTCAACTTGCGGCAACCGGAGGTACTCAGTACCACTGGAGTCCAACAACCGGATTAAGCGACCCTAATATTGCAAATCCGATAGTTACTGTTACTGCCAATACCAAGTATTTCTGTACTATATCTAATGCACAAGGTTGTGTTGGTATCGACTCTGTATGGGTTCTTGTTACAAGTATTAATGCCAATGCAGGTTCAAATAAGAAAATATGTACAGGTGATAGCGTTTCTTTAACAGCTTCCGGTGGTACAAGTTTTTTATGGAATACCGGCAGTTCAAATGCTACAATTAAGGTCAGTCCACCTTCTTCTCAATTTTATTATGTAACTGTAACAACCGGACTTTGTTCTGATTCGGCAAGAGTTTGGGTTAAGGTAAATCCGAAACCTGTTGTAAATCTTGGTCATGATACAGCTTTTTGCCAGGGAACTGCTTATGTGTTAAATGCAGGAAACCCGACAATGGCGCATCTTTGGCAGGATAATTCGACAAATCAGACTTTTAATGTAACTGCTTTAGGACAGGCAACATATTATTGCAGAGTTACTGATACAACAAGTTGTTCAACAATTGATAGTGTTCATATAAATGTAGTCCCGAATAAGAATGCAACCATAACTCAGATATCGCCGATATGTTCGTATAGCAATCCGGTAACTTTACACGCAGCTGAAACCGGTGGTGTATGGTCAGGAAATGGAATAACAAGTCCGTCAGCCGGAACTTTTAATCCTGCAACGGCAGGTCCGGGTATTCACATTGTTCGTTATGTTCTTAGCGGAATGTGCGGCGATAAGGATAGTATTTACATAAAAGTAAATGCGCCTCCGATTGTTAATATCGGTCCGGATACAAGTATCTGTCAGGGAACTACTTATATTCTTAATGCCGGCAATCCTACACTTAGTCATTTATGGCAAAATTCATCAACAGGGCAGACATTCGGTATTGTTACAAGCGGAACATATTATTGCAGAGTTACCGATACAACAAATTGTTTTGCTGTTGATACGGCTCATATTACTGTATTGCCTCTTAAAGATGCAACCATAACACCAATATCTCCTGTTTGCTCTTACGCAAATCCTTTTAATTTACAGGCGGCACAAACCGGTGGTTTATGGTCGGGAACAGGAATTACCAATACTTCGACAGGACTTTTCAATCCTGCAACCGCTGGTCAGGGCTTGCATCTTGTAAAATATGTGATTTCCGGTCAGTGTGGCGACAGGGACAGTATTTATGTAAAAGTAAATCTTCCGCCAATTGTAAATCTCGGTAACGATACTTCAATTTGCAATGGAACTCCAATATTATTGGATGCAGGAAATCCGGGAATGAGTTATCTATGGCAAAATATGTCGGTAGCACAAACATTTACTACAAACAGCGGTGGAACATTCTATTGCAAAGTAACTGATACAACCGGATGTTTTGCTGTTGATACGATACATATTACCGGTTTAACCCCGAAAGATGCAACAATAACACCTGTTACTCCTGTTTGTATGAATATAGCTTCATTCAACCTGCAGGCAGTTGATAATGGAGGAATATGGTCAGGAATAGGAATAAGCTCTTCATCAACAGGTTTGTTTAATCCTGCTGTAGCCGGTGCGGGTACACATCAGATAAAATATGTAATAACCGGACAATGTGGTGACAGTGACAGCACTAATATTACTGTGATGAGTGTTCCTGCATTAGTTGGCTCAGCTACCGGTGAAACATGTATGGGGAAAAATGATGGTTCTGTGACTGTAACTGTTACAGGCGGAAAACCACCATATCAAATAAACTGGAACAGTGGACAGACATCACTGGTTATATCAAATCTTATCCCCGGTATTTATACTTTAACTGTTAAAGATAGCAATAACTGCACTGTAATTCTTAGTGAAAACCTTTCAGCTTCAACAGAGCTTTGTTATAAACCATTGGTTTATATGCCAAATGTGTTTTCTCCAAATTCTGATGGTAATAACGATGTTTTCTATGTAAGAGGAGAAGGAATAAAAACTCTTACTTTCGTAATTTATGACCGTTGGGGCGAAAAAGTTTTTGAATCCACTGATCCTGCCGTAGGTTGGGATGGAACTTTTAAAGGCAAAGCAATGCCGGCTGAAATATATTATTATAAAGTAGTTGTTGAGTTTGTTGATGGTAGTCAGAAAACTGTTGCTGGCGATATTACATTGACGAGATAATTAAGATTTGAATATTATTAAGACCAGGTTTCAAATGTTTCGAAACCTTTTGAAGATAAAAAAACAAAAGCCCGGAATTATTTGCGGGCTTTTGTTTTTAAACCAAATTAAAATTATGAAAAGTATTTTATGGAAAGAACATACAGGTTTATTCGGGTGTTTCTACCTTTACTTTTTCAACAGTAAGCAGTTTGCTGTATAATGTACCTTTTCTGCTTTCTTGCCTTACACTGTAGTAAACTGTTTTGTCGGAAACGTCCTTGTCGATAAATGTGTATTCATTTACCTTACTGTCATTATATTTTGCATCAACGGTTCCGATTACCACATAATTAACTTCATCAGTTGATTTTTCAATATAATATACTGAGTTAAGAGGCTCGTTTTTCACTATCCAGCTAATCTTAACTGCGTCTTCTTTAACATCCGCAAAGAAATTGGAAAGTGTCGGAATGGTACTCTTCAGATCCATTTCGTTGTTTGTCGTTGTTGATACTGAGCTTCCTTCAGCGACTACTTGTGCATTTACCTTATTTGCTATTATTAAAACTGCAAAAAGTAATATAATGGAGTAGAACTTTGTTTTCATAATGTGCGGATTTAAAGTTACAATACAAAGGTAGCCGTTGTGGGGTAGGAGGTACAAGAGATTTAAGCCCCGAAATAGATGCGCTTTTTATCCTGTTTTTTTTATGTTATTTGATATATTTATGAATTCTCAAACATTTGCCGGTTTACTGAAACAGCAGACAACATTATCCGATATAATTTTGAGCGCTAAATTGATGGTCATAGACCAAACCTGTAATTAACAATAAAGGATTTATTACAATCTGAGAAATTAAAATATATCTTGTTGAATGAATTGTATTTGTAATCGAAAGAATAGGATAATTCAAAATCTGATGAACAATATTTCTACTGTTTAAAATCCAAAAGGGTCCGTTTTTGCGAACCCTTCAGGATTTTGTCATTATTAACCAAATTAAAATTATGAAAAGTATTTTATGGAAAGAACATACGGGGTTAGAGTTATTTAATTGTTTTTATTTTTTCTACAGAAAGTAATTTGCTGTAAAGTGTACCTTTTTTACTTTCCTGTCTTACACTGTAATATACATCTTTATCGGAAACTTCTTTATCAACAAATAAATATTCATTTGAATTACTATTATTGTTTTTCGCTTCGACAGTGCCAATCACATCGTAATTTTCTCCGTCGAATGACCTTTCTATATAATAGATTGAATTTTGCGGCTCATTTTTAACCACCCATTTTATTTGCACACCGTCTTCTAGAAGGTCAGCCATAAAATTTGAAAGTGTTGGTATGGCAGCTTTCATGTCCATCTCAGTAGATTGATTTGTGGCTTCATTGCTTTCTGCAACAGCCTGAGCTTTTAAATTTCCTGCCATAATCATTATTGCGAAAAAGGCAACTATTGTATAGAATTTTGTTTTCATTTGAGTGTGATTTTAAGTTATGTTACAAAGATAGCCAGATGTCAACGGCGGTTTCAAGGCATAATAAGCTCGAAATGAATGAGTAAAATTACCTGTTTTTTTTCAGGTGTTTCTTTATGGAAAATTTAATGAAGGCTTAGCATTATCTCCGGTCCATGGCATTTTTATTTAAAAGTTTGTATTTCGCTTATTATTGTTATATAATTGTATATCCAAAACCATTAATAATGAATAAGAAAATTTTAGCATTATTCAGTTGTTTGCTTTTTGTAAACATTTTAAACGCACAACAAAATAAAATTCTGTATGAAATGTTTTCGGAACCATCATGCAAATTCTGTCCGAGAGCTAATCATCTTATTGACAGCCTTACAAAAGAAAATCCC
>CAZELC010000103.1:0-9142 GCA_964512865.1 uncultured Bacteroidales bacterium | reverse complement strand
GAGTTATAACTAAAAATAAGAACAAACCAACGGAAAACGATAAGTATATTATACTTTGAATGATTTTGTTCTTTTTTGAAAACTGGACATTTATTGAAAAAAAATCCAGCAATTCAAAACGAAACATTAGGAAAAAAACGACAGATAAAAAATAAAGAACAATATTTAATGTTAAATTATGCAATAAGATTGGTACAAGAGCAAAATTAAACAACACTATTAACCATGTGCCGTATTCCCTTGAAAAGGCATTTCTTGTTGTAAATATTTTTAAAAAACTCAATAAGTATCAGTTTTGTATTAAAATAACAGGTGATCCAAAATTAGATTTTTTTTAACAAATATTCGATAAAGTAAATAAAATAATGAAATTAGTCGATTATAAAAATTCAATTGAATTTACGAAATGATCGAAGAAAAGAATTTATTGGTGCAATTTGTAAATATATTTTCAGGTAATTAAATTTCCTTTATCGCTGAAGCCTTTACCCAACCAATGCTTCCGTTGGCTATATAAATTTCAACCCAATCACCGATACGGTCGCGGATTTTCACTTTAGTGCCATCATGAATAACGAAAATATCTGTACTCTTTTCATCAGGTGAGCTTTTAACGTTTACCGAAGGGTCAAAAACAATTGCCTCGAAACTGTTTTTTACTCTTCCATACTGCTGATATGCTAAAAAATTAAATGAAAAGAAAAAAAGAAGTACCATTGCTGCCGACCAGAATGCTAACTTCCGAACCCTTGTTGGTATTGCAATAAGGTAGATAATAATTAGAGAAAGAAAGATTATAAATGATATAATTATTACTATTGCCCAGGAATCTACAGTTAAAAAATTGCCGGATTCAATTATCCATTTTTTGTAAAATGGTATTGGCACTTCTTCAATCTTATCAATAATTTTTGAGTTTGCAATTTTAAGATTAAATTCAGTATTTTCATCACCCGGATTTAATTCCAATGCTTTTTCATAATAATATATTGCACCGGGATAATTGTTCATTTTAAATTGAGAATTACCAAGATTATAATAAAGCTCATAAGATTCGTAGCCGTTCGACAGAATTTTCTCGTATAATTCTATTGCATGTTTGTATTTTCCATCAGTGTATGCCTTATTAGCTTCAGATACAAGCTGATCATTGCTTTGAGCTGAAGCTCCAAACGACAATATTAGCAGAAAAATATAAACTGATAAGTATTTCATAACGACTTTACTTTGCAATACTATTTAAGGTTTTGTTCTATTTTACTTATTATTTCAACAGCTTCTTTGAATATAGTTTCCATATTTACAGTTTCACTGTCAGGTGCAAAACGTGCATACTCGCAATCATTAAGCACTTTATTGAGGTTTGTGATAACATCTTCATTAATATTTCCAGATCTTAACTTTTCTATAACACTTTCAATAGAGATAGTAGAAAGTGGCATACTGAATTTGTCGCCCACGTAACCCCATAAAGCTTTTGATATCTCGATATAGAAGTTCTCCCTGTTGCCTTGTTTAAGAAAACCTTCCGCAGTTTTAAGTCTTTTAAGAGCTACTTTTGTAGCCCTTTTTAATTTTAATAAATTTGCATTACTCCTTAATTTAAGTTGTTTCCGGCGAATTATTATAAAAGTAACGAAAACAATTAAGGAGATTGCCAATAACAAATAATACCATAATGAGCCGAAAAAGAACTGCCCTTTTGCTTTTAATCCGAAAGGCTTGTTGATAATAAATCTTATATCGCTTCCGATATATTTTATATCTTCTTTGCCGGCGCCGTAAACTGCATTTCCTGTACCGCTGCCTTTTCCCACTTTTATATTATATTCAGGAGTTGAAAGTGTAACGTAAGCACCACGGTTAAGGTTATAATAACAGAATTTAACAGGCTTGATTTTGAAAACACCGGGATTGCGAGGAATAATGAGATATTCAAAAGTTCTGCTTCCGGAAACTTCGTTATTTGCTATCGAAATATTATCGTTGGTCTTTGGGTCATAAACCTCAAAATCTGAAGGAAACTCAGTATTAAGTTGATCTATAAGGTTAAGGTTTCCCTTTCCAGTAATAGTTATTTTTAGGTTAACAGCCTCATTTGCTTTTAACTCAGTTCTGTCAATTTCTGATTTGATACTGAAATCACCAACTGAGCCGGTAAACTCTTGAGGAACATTAGATGAAGGTAGCGGAACGACATTAATTGTTACTGGATTTGATTTTACAACCTTCTTAACATTCTGATATGTAGTTGAGAAAGGATTGCTGAAGAATGGGTCGTTAAAAAAAGGATCATTAAAGAATTGGTCAAAAGCATTATTTTTGGATTTAACTTTTATCTGTGCCAGGCACTCAACTTCTAATGGTTCGATTGTAAGTTTTCCGCTTTTTTGAGGGAAAAGTGCTATTCTTCTTATTTCAGCAACCATATATTTTTCTCCGTTTACCGTTTCCTGATATTGCTTTGGTTGTTCTTTGTCTTTCATCAGGTCATGTGTCCAAAATCCGGCATAGGAAGCCACTTTGTTTATTGCATATTGTGAAATTGCAATTTTCGTATAAATCTTATAAGTAAGTGTAATTTGCTCACCCTGATATGGATTGCTTTTATTTACCGAAGCTTTAATGAAAATGTCATTCCCGTTTACAGTTGTTTGTGCTGATCCGTCTTGCTTTTGGTTTTTATTTTTCTGTGCCGCACCGCCTGTATTTGTAACTTCAACGGAAAGTGTATTGGAAGAATACCATTGTCCTTTTACTTTTACTTTAGCAGCGTCAATAGTATATTTTCCAACAGCCGATGGAACAAGCTGATAAGTCCATTTTTCTTCTCCATTGCCACCTTGAACAACTTGACCATTAACAATTATAGTCATACCTCCGCCAGAACTTTTCGAGCTTCCGACAACAGTAAATCCTGCAAAGCTTGGTCTTTGGAAAGTTTCACTTTGTCCGTTTGTGAGTGAAAAAGTAACTGTAAGTGCCGAACCCATATCAATTACAGATGCATTGGAAACAGCAGTCAGTTTTGGTGTTTGTGCATCTGATATCTGAAATAATATCAGCGACAGTGATAAAAATAAAAAAATAATTTTCAGCCTAAACGAATTCATATTTTTTCAAGTGCTACCAATCTTTTTCAACGTTCGAATTTACATTTTTTTCTTTTTCTTTATCAAGTTTTTCCTGAGTTTGTTTTTCCTTATTTTTAAGTGCATTCAACATCCTTTCGGCATCCTGTTTAGATACCTTTCCCTGCTGTTGCTGCTTGTCTTGTTTGTCTTTATTTTTATCGTTCTTATCTTTTTTATCGTCCTTATTTTTATCTTGATTCTGATTTTGATTTTGTTGATTTTGTTGATTTTTTTGTTGAATTATCTTTTTTCTGGCATATTCTAAATTGTATTTCGTGTCTTTATCTTCAGGTTTAATTTTTAAAGAATTTTTATAGGCGTCAATACTTTCCTGATATTTTTTCTGTTGAAGAAGGCAATTTCCAAGGTTGTGGTATGCCTGTGCTTTAACCTTTTTATCAACATTATCCGATTGTATTATCTTATTAAAAAAAGTAGCTGCTTCATCATACTTTTCTTGCTTGTATAGCGCATCTCCAAGATTAAAATAACCTTTATAATAATCATTTTTTGTTTCGAAAGATTTCCTGTAGTTTATTTCAGCATCCTTATATTCACCTTTTTCATATTGTTTGTTTCCCTGCCGGAGAAGTTTTACTTCCTTCTGTGCATAGGAAAATCCTGCTGAAAGAAATATGATGATTGTTAAAATTATAATATTTTTTATCCGTTTCATTTCCATAATATTATTTACGGTCGAAAAGATGTAAATTTCTTGTTAAACTCGTTTTTCTTTCAAATATTAATTGCTCCCCGATGAGTAATAAAAGACAAACGGCTAGAAAATACTGGAACAAATTAGAATAATCGCTGAAATTTTTAGCTTCATACTCCTTTTTGTCGATTTTATTGATGTCTTTTAATATTTTATCCAGACCGGCATCGTTACTACTGGCTCTGACGTAAACTCCGTTTCCTGCAGCCGCAATCTGCTCAAGCATTTGCTCATTAAGTTTTGTGACAATCGTATTTCCGTCTTTATCTTTTTTATATTCTGTTGTTAAATTATTTTTTTCTGTAACAGGAATTGGTCCTCCTTCTGCTGATCCCATTCCGATGGTATAAACTTTAATTCCGAGCTTAGCTGCATTTTCGGCAGCAAGAACAGCATCATCTTCGTGATTTTCACCATCAGAAATTACAATAATTGCTTTTTTATTTTTACTTTTCTTGTCGGTACTTGCAGCAGCAAGATCTATTGCAGCGCCTATGGCTGTGCCCTGTGTTGATAACATATCAGTGCCGACCGAATTTACGAACATTTTAGCAGCAGAGAAATCAGGAGTTATTGGAAGCAGTGTTTGTGCCTGACCTGCAAAAATTACAACTCCTATTTGATCATCTTCAAGTTTATCAATCATTTTAGAGATAGCCATTTTTGCTCTTTCCAATCGACTTGGTTTTATATCGTTTGAAAGCATACTGTTGGAAACGTCAATCACAAGCATTACATCAATTCCTTTATGCTTTGACTTTTCAAGCTTTGACCCTGTTCTTAGGTTTGCCATACCAATAATCATAAACGCCAGAGCAAGCATCATCAAAACAAATTTGAACACAGGTCGGTTATTCGATTTATCAGGTATAATATTGCTTATAACATTAATATGGCCGAATTTAGCAAGTGCTTTTTTTCTCCATAACCGGTTCATGATATAAACGAGTACCAGAAAGGGAATTACCAACAGTAGAAAAAGCAAATATATGTTTTCAAAATCCATAATTTTATAATTTATGGTATCCTTCTCAAAATAGTATATTTCAATAAAATTTCAAGTACAAAAAATAAAGCAGCTAATATTACAAACATCAAAAATTCTTCTTTTTTCTTACTAAACTTTGAAACATCTATTTTTGTTTTTTCCATTTTATCAATCTCTTTATAGATATCATGAAGTTTTTGTTTGTCGGTTGCTCTAAAATAGTTACCGCCTGTACTTTCGGCAACTTTTTTTAATAAATCCTCATCAATCTGGACATCAACATTTTGATATTGAATTCCGAAAGGTGTCTGGAACGGATAAGGTGCGAGTCCTCTGGTACCAACACCAATAGTATAAATTCTAACACCGAAAAGTTTGGCAATTTCTGCAGCAGTAACAGGATCTAGAGATCCCTGATTATTGATACCATCAGTCATTAAAATTATTACTTTGCTGATTGCCTGACTTTTTTTAATATGATATACAGAAAGACCAAGTCCGTCTCCTAATGCGGTACCATCTGTAACCATTCCGCTTTTAACATTTGCAAAAAGGCTTTTTAATTTAGGATGGTCAATGGTAAGAGGGCATTGAAGAAAAGATTCGGCGCTGAAAAGAACAAGTCCGATTCGGTCATTTGGTCTGCCATCAATAAATTCAAGCGCAACTTCTTTTGAAGCTTCAAGTCTGTTAGGTTTAAAATCTTCTGCCAACATTGACCCTGAAATATCAAGAGAAAGCATAATATCAATACCTTCAACTTTAATATCACTTCTGTCGAAACTTTTTTGTGGCTTGGCAATAGCTAGTATTATTAAGGTGATGGTGATAACACGCAGCCAAAACGGCAAGTGAATAATTCTGTTTTTAAAAGTTTTTTTTGAGTTTTTAAAACCGCTAAAAGAAGATATATTAATTTCATTTGTGTTTTTATTTCTGTAAAAATAAAACCACAAAATCATAGCTGGTATAATCAGCAGAAGCAGTAAAAAATATGGCTGACCGAAGCTGTAGTTTTCAAATAGCTGTCCCATCAGTTTTCTGTTTTTATACTGGTTTCAGTGTTGTTGTTTTCAAATTCTTTTTTTTCATTTTCAACAGCATCTTCAGGTTTTGGAGCTGTTTCATTTACAAAGATAATGGCGTTTTTAAGGCTGTAATCGTTTTCATCAGGTAAAGGATTGAATTTAGCAAATTTAACCATATCTGCAAGTTTGAAAATGTTTTGGAGCCTTTTTACAGATTCAGGTTCTATTTCCATTGAATTCAGGCAATTAATAATATCAACTGAAATCATTTCCATTGCCTGAATTTTATAGGCTTCTTCAATATACGTTCTTAAAATATCTGAAATTTCTGAATGAAACTCCTTAATCATTCCTTTTTGCCATATTTTCTTTTCGCGAAGCTCTTCAAGTCGGCCAAGAGCTTTAATATGTGGCGGAATAACAGTTTTGTTAAAGGTGATAAGCGGCTGGTTTTTTATCTTTTTTCTTACAATATAAATTGTCAGCAATACAATCAGTATTAAACCAATAGCTCCGAGAATCCAAGGCAACATTTCCTTAAAAGTAATTGGAGCTCTTAATGGAGCTTTGATATCTTTTATTGCTTGTGTAGTATCGACTGGTATTGTGTTAACATTTAATGTGATAGAATTGGTTAAGGTATGTGTTTTTGCCGTATCTCCGGGTAGGTGAAAAGCAAAATCAATTGGAGGAATAACAAAGCTTCCCGAGTCGAATGATGTAATTGTAATTACCTGATTAAATGTTATACTGTTTTTATCAGAAGTGATAGCAGTGTCAAGTTTTGACTTGTAAATAACTTCAATGTTTTTAGTTATGGTATCGTTAAAAACTGGCCAAATTACAACAGCTTTAGCAGGAAATGTATAAGATATTTTCAGATTAATATGATCGCCAATAAGGATATTATTAGTATCAATGGTAGCAGAAGCTTTTTGCCCGTAAACACGAGTGATTAAAAATATAAATATAACAAGTAAAAATGTTAATGCTTTTAAAAGCAGTTTCATATATAAAGTTTTTTTACTTTCTCGATTCACGTTTTTTGAATACGTTTATTAACGGTTTAATATAGTCTTCACCGGTTTTAATTTCTGCAACATCAAGTCCGCTCTTTTTAAAAAAGTCTTTTAAATAATTGTCTCTTTTGCGGCAGTTATATTGATAAAGCTCTCTGATATCCTTGTTGGAAGTATCAATCCACATAATGTCACCGGTTTCGGCGTTTCTTACTTTTAATATCCCAACATCCGGAATGCAACATTCTCTTACATCATGTATTCTTAATGCGACTAAATCATGCTTTTTAGCTGTAATTTTTATTGCATTTTCGAAATTAGTGTCAATAAAATCAGTAATAATAAATGCAGTACATCTTTTTTTAATAATATTTGTCAGATACTTTAACGCTTCCGAGATATTAGTTTCATTATTATCAGGTTTAAAATTGATCAATTCGCGTATTATCCTCAGAATATGAGACGTTCCCTTTTTTGGAGGGATGAACTTTTCAATTTTATTACTGAAAAAGATAACCCCCACTTTGTCGTTGTTTTGTATTGCTGAAAATGCAAGCACGGCAGAAAGTTCAGTTATTAGTTCCTGTTTTAACTGAAAATTAGTTCCAAACGAATTTGAGCCACTAACATCTATAAGCAGCATAACAGTCAGCTCTCTTTCTTCTTCAAATATTTTAACGTAAGGATGGTTGAAACGGGCAGTCACATTCCAGTCTATTGAACGGATGTCATCGCCATACTGATATTCCCGGACCTCACTAAAAGCCATTCCTTTGCCTTTAAAGGCACTATGATATTGACCTGAGAATATCTGGCTTGATAATCCTCTGGTTTTTATCTCAATTTTTCTGACTTTTTTTAATAATTCCGCAGTTTCCACTTTTACTTACTTCTGATATCTTTGTTGTTGAATTGGTAATTTGTTAATTAGTCAATTAAGTCAAATAGTCAATTAGTGATTCATAGGATATTGCCGATTGCAGACTGAAGATTGTAGATTATTATGGAACTTCAACGACATTTAAAATTTCATTTATTATTTCTTCAGTAGTTATATTTTCAGCTTCAGCTTCATAAGTAAGTCCTATACGATGACGGAGAACATCATGGCAAACCGCTCTGACGTCTTCAGGGTAAACATAACCTTTGCGTTTTATAAAAGCAAAAGCTTTTGCTGCAAGTGCCAAATTTATACTTGCTCTTGGTGAAGCTCCGTAGCTTATAAGTGGTTGAAACTTTTTAAGATTAAATTTTTCAGGATATCTGGTTGCAAAAACGATATTAGTAATATAGTTTTCAATCTTTTCATCTACATATACCTCACGAACTATGCTTCTGGCTTTTGATATATCTTCAGTTTTTATTATTGGATTAATTATGATGTTTTTATTTGAAACGTTTTGCTTCATTATTAGTTTTTCTTCTTCTTTTGTAGGATAACCTATTACCACTTTAAGCATGAAACGATCAACTTGAGCTTCAGGTAGGGGATAAGTACCTTCCTGCTCAATAGGATTTTGAGTTGCAAGCACTAAAAATGGTTCTTCCAGTTTATAAGTTTGATCTCCGATAGTAACCTGGCGTTCCTGCATAGCTTCCAGCAAAGCACTCTGAACCTTTGCCGGAGAACGGTTGATTTCATCAGCAAGGATAAAGTTTGCGAAGAGCGGACCTTTTTTAACAGCGAACTCTTCCTTTTTCTGGCTATATATCATTGTTCCAATTAAATCTGCAGGTAAAAGGTCTGGTGTAAATTGTATTCTGCTGAATTTTGCATCTACTATGCTTGCAAGAGATTTTATAGCAAGAGTTTTTGCAAGACCGGGAACACCTTCAAGCAAAATATGTCCGTTAGATAATAAACCGATCAATAAACGTTCAACCATGTGCTTCTGACCAATGATTACTTTACCCATTTCCATTGTAATCATATCAATAAATGCAGATTCTCTCTGGATACGGTCGTTAAGTTCTCTAATATCAATTGTTTCTTGCATATAAATATGGGTTTTTAAAGAATGTGCAAAAATAGTATTATTAATTTAGCCTTGTCAACATTGACTTTGTTAAAAAATGTTAAGGTCTTTGTTAATTTTTGTTAAGCAAATAGGCTGTTTTTTATTTACGGAAACATTAACGATATTTGGCTTATTTTGGTATAGGTTTTTATTTTTTTTCTCATAAAAATTCGAATTAATATTATATTAACCCGTTGTGCTATTAAAAATGTTAACTAATTTGTTGATAAATAATTTAGA
>CAZELC010000102.1:0-9166 GCA_964512865.1 uncultured Bacteroidales bacterium | reverse complement strand
AAATAACGACCTTATAATGAGTTTTGTAACTGAAGTCAGCAAATTCATGCAGGCAGGTTTCACTATGAAATATTTAATAAAAAGTACTTAAAGTGCACTAGAGCTCGAAGTGCCTAAAGTGAAATTGAAAAATGAATAATTAAAATGAATAATTTGAGGTAAATTTTACTCTGTGAATCTCCGTGAATTATCCGTGTACCTCTATGTAAAAATAAATATTAGTTGCTAGAAAACAAAAAATATAAATTATTCCTCATAAACCCAAAGCAGAAAATAATAAATTATGCTGCTCAATCGGAATTATGTAAAATACTGGGTAAGAAACGGTTCATGATTCCGCTTGCTTTGCCTGTGGTTGCGGCTCTTACTCCTGAAAATTACACTGTAAGAATAATTGATGAAGATATTGAAAAAATTCCGCAAAATGAACTGCCTGATTTGGTAGGTATTACAACTCTGGCTTCGACTATACTGAGGGTTTTTGAAATTTCTGATTGGTATCGGTCAAAAGGCGTAAAAGTTATTCTTGGCGGACCTTACGCTTCATTCGAGGTTGAAGAAGTGTTGCAACATGCTGATTCAGTTGTTGTTGGTGAAGCTGAAGATGTTTGGGAAAATTGCTTGTCTGATTTCGAAAAAGGTGAGCTTAAGAATGTTTACAAATCGGGAAATATTACAGATTATAAGAACCCGAAACCAGCGCGTTGGGATCTTATAAATATTAAAGACATCTTTCAGGTAAGTGTTCAGGTATCTCGCGGTTGTCCATATAAGTGTGAGTTTTGCCTGGTTTCCAAAGTTTTTGGAAATAAAATGAGATATCGTGATATCGACAATGTTATCAGTGAGATAGAAAAATTACCGACAAAAAAGATATTATTTATTGACGATAATCTTACTGCAAATAAAAAGTATGCGCGTGAACTGATGAAAAGATTGAAAACTCTCGGAATATCTTGGGGTTGCATGTCAAGTATAGAAATTGCAAAAGATGAAAACTTGCTGAAAGATATGGCTGAAGCAGGTTGCTTTAATATTCTCATTGGTTTTGAATCGCTTAATCCTCAGAGCCTTGATGAAACCAATAAAGATCATAACAGAGCTGCTCGAGACTATGCTGATTCAGTGGAACGAATTCATAAAGCAGGCATTCATATAACAGCTTCATTTGTAGTTGGTTTTGATAATGACACTCTTGATGAATTTGACAAAATATTTGATTTTACAATGAAAACAGGCTTGTCTTATGTGAATCTTAATATTCTTGGGGCACCACCCGGTTCGGATTTATATTACAGACTTAAGGAAGAAGGCCGTTGGTACAATGCGTCACCTGATCATAGAAGCGGATTATTCCCGTGTTTTCACTATAATAAAATATCTCAGATTGATTTATTTAATAAATATATTGAGACTATCGACAAGCTTTTTTCTTACAAAACAATTTTGGAAAAGCTGCCGGTTCTTTTTGGCCAGGGAAACTTTAGTAAGCCGTATAATGATGATGCCTCCGGTTTCTTTTTTAAATTTCGGACAACACTTCTAATATTGAAGGAATTCTTTTTTTCTTCAAATAAATATAAACGAAGAATTTTCAGGGTTTTAATTGGTTATATCAAAAAAGATAAGCTTTCAATTGATAAAGGATTTTCTTATTTGCTGTCTATGCTGAGTTATCACCGTCATGTGGAAATTATCAAATCTCACCTTGATGAATATCGTGAAATTGTTAAAAAAGTAGATAAAGGATCTTGGGAAGATATCAAAAGCTCAAATATTAATTACTGATTGTTTATTAATGGTAGTAAAGAGCATTATTTACTTCCAAAAACTATATCAATAACAGGCAATAAATTCCATTGCTTCCCGAAAGGGTATTCACCAAAACAAAGTTTGTATCCGCCTTTTAACCGTGCATGTTTACCAAGTGCACACATAATTGCTCCTGTATGTTCAATAAACAAATTATTTTCTTTAATTGGGATTATAAAGAATTGAAAATCGGCTAAATAGCTCCATCTGCGGATAATTTTCCCTTTAATATCTGCGCCAAGCTTAATAGTACATTTGTTAAAAAGATGAGCTGTCCTTGGATAAAATAATGGCAGATCGATTGTGGCAAGCGGACTTAAATAACCATCACGCATTCCGATGACAACTCCTGCTCTTAATGTAACGAAAGCTGTATCGAAAACTTGCTTAGTCACTAAAAATGAGCTGGTTAGAGTGTACATATTCGGAAATGTAAACTGAGGAGATAAAATACCACCAATACCTTTTTTGCTCAAAATATTAAACATAATTGTATTATATTCAAATCCATGCTCACTGGCCATGAAAAATCCTTTTATATCACTTAATTTCACTTTTACTGAAACGTTAGGCACTAATGGCATTTGAAGGATATTTCCGTAAATTTCTAATCTGTTGTTTATCCCATAACGGAAAGGTTGAAAAATTCCACATTCATATTTACCTTGCCGCATAAGATAACCTGTATTATAGCTCCAGCTTTTCATTAAATACCCTGATTGGGTATATCCTGCTTGAATTAAAATAAAAAATATCAGTGATAGTGTTATCTTTCTCATAATGAATATTTTAAAATTATTTTGGTAAAATTAATATTGAGCTGACAGGAGCATGATCTGAATCGTAAAAGGCTTCCTGATGAGTAACTGTAGAGTTAGGTTTCCAGTAATAATTCGTGAAAAGATAATCAAGAGTCCGGTCGAAATTATGCTCCGGTCTGGTAGTATGTGTGAAATATGCCGATTGATTGGATTGGTATTCCGAAAGAGGTACAGCACATTTATATGCATTGTAAATAGGTGTAAGCCAGTCTTGCTCAGGTGTATAATCGCTTCCGGGTTTGTGCAAAGGATTATCGCCTATTTGGTGAAATGATTCTCCGGGGCATTTATCTTCTTCACAGAAATCGGTTGAATCAGAACCGGGAGGAAGTGTATTCAAATCACCACCCGCAATGAAATAACCTCCCGCATTATTTATTTTATCAAGTTCTTCTTTGAATTTGATATAGTGTTTCTGCTTTGTATCATCGGTAGCAAATGCAGAAGCATGTATATTGAGGATTGAAATTTCTTTGAATCCTGGAATTTGAATATTACCTGTTACAATACAGGAGCGTAGATAAAAATAAACTTCTATTGAACTTTGGTCAGTTCTTAATGCAAGTTGAATACGTTTTGCATTTGTAATCGGCCATGGTGATAAAATGGCTGAACCCATATTCATTTTTTGCAACCCGTCACTCGGTATGCATTGGGCTTCCCACTCAGGAACATAAACCGCATAATTAAAATATGTATTGTTCAGGATATATTGCAATTCATCAAGATAACCGGTTCGAGTGGAGCTAATATCAACTTCCTGAAGAAGTAGTATGTCAGGTTTTATTAAATTGATTCTGTCAACAACTGCTTGTAAATGTGGTGTTACAAAATCTTTCGAGAATATTACGTTATCTCCGCAGGCATCTCCAAACCATGGAGTACGGCCAATGCCAAACCTGATATTCCATGTCATAACTTTAATAGTTGAATCAGGCTGCTGAACGGGATGTGCCACATCAGAAGTATAATATTGAGCATCTTCGACCTCATCGAATTTTGTAGCTAATGGTTTACATGAGGAAAGATAAATGACAGTTAATATTAAACATGCAGAAAGCTTAATGCTTATTAAAACTCTATTTCTCATTTAATTTTAAATATTATGTGGGAAAACAATTATATTTTTTATGGTGATTAAAATAAAAAACTGTTCATTATTCATTTCTTAAATCTTATTTTATCGAATTCTCAAATTTCCATAATAATGAACTGTCGCCATAACTTAGAAATCTAAAATCATTATCAATTGCAAACCTATAAACTGATTTCCAGGAATCTCCGCAAAATGCTGAAACTAAAAGTAATAATGTGCTTTTAGGTTGATGAAAATTAGTAATTATCGCATCGGGGAAAGCAAATTTATAAGACGGTAAAATCATCAGTTGAGTTGAAGCCGCGAATGTTTGCAGATTATTCTCATTTAAATAATCAATTAAAACTACCAACGCATCTTTATTTGAAATACCAATATTGTATTTAGAATTATAAGGGTCAAATTGCTCAATATGCCATGAAAAATCCTTTTTCCCGTCAATAATTAGCTTAACACCAAGCCAGTAAATACTTTCAATGGTTCGTACTGATGTTGTCCCAACAGGAATTATAGGATGAGAAAGGTTGTTTAACATACTTTCCAGAAACTCCTTCCTGACAATAAATGGCTCACTATGCATTATATGTTCGCTAATACTTTTGTTTACAGGTTTAAATGTTCCTGCACCGACATGTAAAGTAATATTTTCTGTTTTAATATTTTTTTTTGCCAACTCATTTAAAATATTCTCTGTAAAATGAAGCCCCGCAGTAGGTGCAGCTACTGAGCCATTATATTGCGCATATATTGTCTGGTATCTTAATCTGTCTTCAACTGTGTCGTTTCTGTTTATATATGGTGGCAGAGGTGTGTGCCCTGTAAGTTCAAGAACTTCAGCAAAAGTAATATGATCAGGTTCCCATGAAAATCTTATTATCCATGAATCCTCATGTTGACTTATTTTCTCGGCTGCTATAATAATATCAGTATCATTTCTTTTTGTTTTACATTTAACTGGTCCAGACTTCCATTTTTTACTTTTACCAATAAAACACTTCCATTCCGAAAATCCCTTATGAAGCATAGCAGATTGGTAATCAGTGTTATCAAACGGTTCAAGGCAGAAAATCTCAATTAATGCACCTGTTTCTTTTTTAAAAAGCAATCGTGCAGGAATTACTTTAGTGTTGTTGAATATCAGTAAACTATTATCAGGAATATAATTTTGTAAATTATAAAACTTCTCTTTAACGACTTTGTTTTCTTTAAAAACAAGAAGTTTAGATTCATCTCTGTTTTTAATTGGAAATTGTGCAATCTGCTCTATTGGAAGATTATAATCAAAGTCATTAATATTTATTTCTTTTCTTATCATAAAAATCTATGCAAAGATAATCATTATGTGAAATTTGAATTATTTACATTTCGACCTATTTAATAAAAAATGTCACTGATATTTAGAAAAACTAACGCTACTGACCATATATGGCTTTCGCCTACAATTTCAACCACAAAGATTTTTAGTGAACATAAAAACAGATTAAAAAACATGATTTTTATTTGCACAATTTCAAAAAAATATTTCTTACTTTTGCAAAAAAACTAAAACATGGATTTAAAAGAGATCTTATCTATTTCAGGGAAACCGGGCTTATACAAAGTCATTTCACAGATAAAGAATGGTGTTATTGTCGAGTCATTGGTCGACAAGAAGAGATTACCTGCGTATGCATCAGACAAAATAGGTAATTTGGAGGAAATAAGTGTTTACACTACTGAAAAGGAAAAGCCGTTGAAAGAAATATTCAAGGCAATCTTTGAAAAAGAAAATGGAGGTAAAGCTATTGACCATAAATCTGACGATAAAGTTTTGAAAGCATATTTCGAACAGGTGCTTCCGGAATATGATAAAGAAAGGGTTTATTGCTCTGATATGAGGAAAATTTTTGCATGGTATAATATTCTTCATGGCAGCAATATGCTTGTTTTTGATGAAGAAGCTAAAACCGAAGAAAAAGTTGAAGAACCGGTTAAAGAAACAACTGATGAAAAGAAACCAAAAGCATCAAAACCAAAAGAACCAAAAGAACCCGGTATCGAAAAAAAAGAACCAAAAGCTAAGAAAGAAAAAAAGACTGAATAATTTTAAGTCCGTGTTTACGGACTTTTTTTTTATTTTTAACCCTTAAAGGAAAAACCTCTGATATGCGCAAAAAGATTCATAATATGCTGGTTGTGAGAAACACAAAGTTAAATGATAATTACTTTGTGCTCGAACTCAAAGCGCCTGAACCCATTGATGTGATTAATCCAGGCCAGTTTGCCGAAATTCTTGTAGAAGGCTCACCAAGCACTTTTCTGCGCCGACCAATTTCGATTAATGATTTTGATAAAGAAAAAAATACAATAAACCTGTTGGTTAAAATTGTTGGTGACGGTACAAAGCAACTAAGTTTAGTTAAAACTGGAGAAAATGTAAATTTGGTTTACCCACTTGGAAATGGTTTTTCATATAAAAAAGGCGCAAAAGCATTGTTGATAGGTGGCGGATGTGGAATTGCACCACTACTTTACCTTGCAAGGTATCTGAAAAAAAACCATGAAACTCCTGTAATGCTTCTTGGTGGAAAATGTTGTGAAGATATATTATTGATTGAGGAATTCAGAAAATACGGAGATGTGCATATTACAACTGAAGATTGCTCTTTGGGAGAAAAAGGATTTGTGACACAGCATAGTATTTTGGAAAAGAATAATTTTGATATTATATATACCTGTGGCCCTGAGCCAATGATGAAAGCCGTAGCAAAACTAGCAAGGCAAAAAAAAATCGAATGTGAAGTATCTTTAGAAAATACTATGGCATGTGGCATTGGTGTATGCCTTTGTTGTGTTACTGATACTGTTAACGGAAATGTTTGTGTTTGCACGGAAGGACCTGTTTTTAATATAAAGCAATTGAAATGGCAGAACTGAAAATTAAAATTGGGAATCTCGAATTTAAAAATCCCGTATTGACGGCATCCGGAACTTTTGGCTATGGAATTGAATTTGAGGATTTTATTGATATAGGAAAGCTGGGTGGTATAATTGTTAAAGGAACAACCTTCGAAAAGCGTGAAGGAAATCCATATCCGCGTATGGCCGAAACTCCCGCGGGAATGCTTAATGCAGTAGGTTTACAAAATAAAGGTATTGACTATTTTGTGAATAAGATATATCCCGAAATCAGGAATTATGACACAAATATAATTGTAAACGTATCAGGTTCAAAACTTGAAGATTATATTAATGTTGTCGAAAAGTTAAATGAGCTTGATAATATTCCTGCTATTGAACTTAATATTTCCTGCCCAAATGTTAAACTTGGAGGAATGGCATTTGGAACAAGTTGTGAATCTGCCTCGGAAATAACTAAAGAAATCAGGAAAGCATATAAAAAAATCCTGATTGTTAAGCTGTCACCTAATGTTACAAACATATCGGAAATTGCTAAGGCCGTAGAAGCTGCCGGTGCTGATTCTGTCTCGCTGATTAACACCTTACTTGGAATGGCAATAAATGCTGAGACCAGAAAACCATTATTATCTACGATTACAGGCGGATTATCAGGCCCTTGTGTTAAACCTGTGGCGCTAAGGATGGTTTACCAGGTTCATAAAGCTGTGAAAATTCCTGTTATTGGACTTGGTGGAATAATGAACGCAACAGATGCAATTGAATTTATATTAGCAGGTGCATCTGCCATTCAAATTGGTACAGCAAATTTTATCGATCCACAGATAAGTGTTAAAATAGCCGCTGAGATTGATGAGTATTGTATAAAACATGGTGTTTCTGATATTAACGAACTTGTTGGTGCTTTAATAGTTTGATCCATTTTAACGATACTGAGAAATAATTTATATAATATGAAACAGAATATTCCTGAAAATGATAAGAAGAGGATAGTAATTGCAGGTGCAGGGTTTGCCGGACTTAAACTTGCCCGAAAACTTTGTAAGAAAAAGTATCAGGTAGTTTTACTTGACAGGAATAATTATCACCAGTTTCAACCTCTAATGTATCAGGTTGCAACTTCAGGTATTGAACCTTCAGCAATCTCTTTCCCGTTAAGACCGGTTTTTAGAAATTGTAAGGATGTTCATATCAGATTGGCAGAAATTATTTCAGTAAATACTGACGAGAATTATGTCGAAACTTCTATCGGAAATATAAATTATGATTTTTTTGTTATAGCAACTGGCGTCGGAACTAATTTTTTTGGGTTGAAAAATGTTCAGGAGAATGCAATTTCGATGAAGTCCGTAAATGAATCATTGGTTATCCGTAATAAAATATTAAATAGCTTTGAAAAAGCCATATCAATTGAGGATGTCAACGAAAGAAGAGCATTGATGACTATCGGTGTTGTCGGTGGTGGACCTACAGGTGTTGAATTATGCGGCACTCTTGCAGAAATGAAAAAGCATGTTCTTCCTAGAGATTATCCTGAACTTGATTTTAATGATATGCAAATTTATCTCTTTGAGGCTTCTGATGCATTACTTAAAACAATGTCGGTGAGTTCTTCACAAAAAGCACTAAGATACTTGCAGAAACTGGGAGTTAACATCGTTTTAAAAAAATCTGTTACTGATTTTGACGGTAATACAATAAAAATATCTGACGGCTCTGAAATAAATTCAAAAATACTTATTTGGGCATCAGGAATAATTGGCGAAAAACTAAAAGGTATAAATGATAATGTTTATACCAGAAATTGCCGAATTAAATGCAATGATTTCAATATGGTTGAAGGGTATGATAATGTTTTTGCAATTGGTGATATTTCTGTTATTACTGATGATAAATACCCTAATGGTCATCCTCAGGTAGCACAGGTTGCAATTCAGCAAGCTGAAAATCTGGCAGCCAACTTCTATAATCTGAGTGTAAATAAGAGTTTAAAAAAATTCAAATACAGGGATCTCGGCACTATGGCTACAATCGGTAAAAATCTTGCGGTTGTAGATCTTCCTTTTGTCAGATTTTATGGTCTCTTTGCCTGGTTTGTATGGATGTTTGTCCACCTCATGGCTATAGTTGGAATCAAAAACAGACTTTTTATTTTTATAAACTGGGCATGGGATTATATTACCTGGGATAGATCTTACAGGCTCATTTACAGACCTAAATACAGAGATTAATCCAAATAATTTATTTTTTATAAAAAAAACTTAGTTTTTTCTTGCTAAGTATAAAAAAATATTTGTACTTTTGGACTGTTTAACTAAAATGGTCGAAAAGTTTAATTATTATTTTAATGAAAAACAGCATTATTCAGGCAGCAAGGACGGTTTTCAGCAAATATGGTTTTAAAAAAACGACTATGGATGATATTGCCAGAGCTGCTGGTAAAGGTAAAAGTTCGCTATATTATTATTTTAAAAGCAAGGAAGAGGTTTTTGAAATAATTCTTGAGTACGAAGTTAACATTCTTAGGGATGAGCTGATG
>CAZELC010000101.1:0-9197 GCA_964512865.1 uncultured Bacteroidales bacterium | reverse complement strand
CAATAAACTTTGGTTATCAACTTGTTAAAGTAGATGTTCATTAGCAGCCTGCACTAAAAGTGCAGTGTCGAAGCCCAGCAACCCTTCAAATAATCTGATTCCAAACAACTGCATTATTGCAGAGCAATAACCTTGTTGCAAGAAGTCCGGCGTTGCATAAAGGGCGAAGGACTGTGCGTAAGAAACCTTGTTTTGCGTCAATAAAAGAAAAAAACATTAATACTAAATAAAGCCAAGCAAAACGCTTTGCGATTCGGCAGTTAAATTAGTTTATGATAAAGTAAAAAAGAGCGCTGGCATGGCCGGACGGCGAGGACAGTGCAGGCGTGAATGGATAATTTTGATGATTTTCTTCAAAGTTGCGTGCTCCCTTTGAATAGAAAATCACAAAATTATGCAGAGCGGGAGGAAGCATCGTCCGGTCTTGATTCTTTTGGTACTTTTCTGAAGCAGAAAAGTACATAAAAACAATTTCTTATATTTACAAATATGAAAAATTGCATTTACCTCAAAACCATTTCACCGGCAATTATTATCCACCGATTTTAAATGCAATATGGAATTGCTTCCTATTATTATTGTCTTATTGTCTCCGCTCCCTTTTTTATCCTTCTTACAGCTTCTCCCTTTCCGATAACCTCAATTATAGTAAAAATATCCGGTCCAATCGATTCCCCTACAATAGTAAGCCGTAAACAATTCATTATATTACCCATATTGAAATTATTGGAATAAAGATATTCTTTAACCGTAGTTTCAGCCATGGCTTTGTCAAATGGATTTATACCTTCTATAATTTCCGATATTTTTGTCAGCACCTCTCCCGTGTTCTCCTGCCAGCGCTTTTTTATTACCGCTTCATTATAACTCTGTGGCGCAACAAAAAAATACACCGACTGCTCCGCAAGGTCTTTTATAAATACAGCCCTTTCTTTAACCAATCCGCAAACTTTTATTACATAACTCATTTCAGGTATTATTCCTCTTTCTTGTAATAACGGCATCAGCAGTTCTGCTAGTTCTTCGTTGGTCTTCATCTGCAAATATTGATGATTATACCATTTGGCTTTTTCAAGATCGAATTTTGCTCCATGTTTCGCAATACGCTCTATGCTAAACTCCTTTGCCAGCTCTTCAATGCTGAATAGTTCCTGTGTCGTCCCCGGGTTCCATCCCAGAAATGCAAGCATGTTTACAAATGCTTCAGGAAAATAACCCGATTCCCTATATCCTGAAGAAACCTCGCCTGTTTTCGGATCTGTCCATTTAAGAGGAAATACCGGAAAACCAAGCCTGTCACCGTCTCTTTTGCTTAGCTTACCATTACCGTCAGGCTTTAATAAAAGAGGTAGATGCGCAAATACGGGCATTTCACTTTCCCAGCCGAGATACCTGTAAAGCAATACATGCAATGGCGCCGAAGGAAGCCATTCTTCACCTCGTATAACATGCGATATCTTCATAAGATAATCATCTACAACATTAGCCAGATGATATGTCGGCATACCGTCCGATTTATAAAGCACTTTGTCGTCAAGCTGGTTTGTGCTTACTTCTACTCTGCCTCTAATAAGGTCGTTAACTATTACTTTTTCGTTTTCCGGAATCTTAATTCTTATTACATAGTTATCGCCTGAGTTTAATCTTTTATTAACCTCATCGGCACTTAATGTAAGTGAGTTGTTTAATACTCCTCTGGTTTTTGTGTCGTACTGAAATGTCTTCTTTTCAGATTCATAAGCTTTCCTAATATTATCAAGCTCTTCGCCGGTATCAAAAGCATAATAGGCTTTCCCTTCTGCAAGCAGCTTGTCGGCATATTGTTTATACATAGCCTTTCGTTCCGATTGACGATACGGTTCGTGCTCTCCTCCAATTCCAACACCTTCATTATAATTTATACCGCTCCATTTCAACGATTCTATAATATAGTCTTCTGCTCCGCTAACAAAACGATTCTGATCTGTGTCTTCTATTCTTAAAATAAAATCACCATTATGCTTTTTTGCGAACAGGTAATTGTACAAAGCTGTTCTTACTCCTCCTATATGCAATGGTCCGGTCGGACTTGGAGCAAACCGGACTCTGACTTTCTTATCTGTCATTTCTGTTTTTTTCGCAAAATTAATGAAAAAATGTCAACAATTCATTACCTGTCATTTCATGGTATTATTATCAATTTCACAATTCTTAAAAATTGTTAAAAGAGTTAAATATAACTTATTGATAAACAACACCACTCTAATTAGTTACGGTTATAATGGCATAAGCTTTGAAAAATGCGCCGCCGCTTCGGACAACCAATTATTAACACTCGGTGTCTATAAATATGTAAATAGCTTAATGTGTTCTACCTTTAACTGAATAATTGGTGCCGTAAACTGAAGAGCGCTTGAAAAAAAAAGGGAAATGAATTAAGTTTACAATAAATTAAACGAAATATGAACCACATAAATCATAAAATTATGGAAACAACAAAAGAAAGTTTTTTGTGGGCAGTATACGCAGTATTAATGCTCGCTCTCGGAGTCGTAGTTTACTTCATGGGAAGTTTATAATTATATAACCCAAAATCCTGACTCAGGACAGGATTGTCAACCATCCGCTCTTTTCTTAAGTGGATGGTTTTTTTATTATATTTGCCTTCAGAACTATTAAATAATGACAATATCACAAAATAGCTTTCGTTCAAAGCTGCCTAAAGTCGGAACGACAATCTTTACCATAATGTCTCATCTGGCAAAGGAACAAGATGCAATAAACCTTTCACAGGGATTTCCTGATTTTGGAATTTCTTCTAAACTTATTGAACTTGTAAATAAGTATATGAAAAAAGGATTCAATCAGTATGCTCCTATGCAGGGAATTCCTGAGCTTCGAAATAGATTAACCGAAAAATATGAAAAACTTCATAACTCCTTTTACGATCCTGATAAAGAAATTAATATCACCGCAGGAGGAACACAGGCAATTTATTCTGTCATTACTGCTTTTATTAAAGATGGTGATGAAGTGATAATTTTCGAACCGGCTTATGATTGCTATGTTCCCGCTATATTGCTCAATGGAGGTTCACCAAAATACTATACTTTAAAATCACCTGATTTTAAAATCGACTGGGATGAAGTTAAGAAAATGGTAAATCATAATACGAAGATGATCATTATCAACTCGCCTCATAATCCTACAGGTAGCGTTCTAAAAGCCGAAGATATCAAAAAGCTTGAAAAACTTACAAAAAATACCGATATTATTGTGCTTAGTGATGAGGTTTATGAACATCTTATCTATGATGGATTAAAACACGAATCTGTTTGCAGGTATCAGAATCTTAAAGAAAGAAGCTTTGTTGTAGGCTCTTTCGGGAAAACTTTACATGCAACAGGATGGAAAATGGGCTATGTTCTTGCACCCGAAAACCTGATGATAGAATTCCGAAAATCACATCAGTTCATAGTCTTTACTTGCAATACACCTGTTCAATATGCTATCGCCGAGTTTTTAAAAGATGAGAATAATTATATCCACTTAGGTGATTTTTATCAGAAGAAAAGAGACCTTTTTACTTCGTTGATTAAAACTTCTAAATTCGAAATTATTCCTTCTAATGGTACCTATTTCCAATTGCTTAACTACAGCCGTATCAGCAACGAAAATGAAACTGATTTTGCGGTGCGGCTTACAAAAGAATATAAAATAGCATCAATCCCAACTTCCGTTTTCTATCATAAAACTAACGAAAATAAAAACCTTCGTTTCTGCTTTGCAAAAAAAGAAGAAACATTAGAAAAAGCAGCCGAAATATTATGCAAAATTTAAAACTTACCCTTGTACAGTCAGATTTGATTTGGGAAAACCCTGCAGAAAATCTTAAGAATTTTAATGAAAAAATATCCGCCATAAAAGAACCTACCGATATTATTTTATTGCCGGAAATGTTTAACACTGGATTTACCATGAATGTTAAAGACTTTTCGGAAGATGAAAACGGGAACACTTTAAAATGGATGAAAAGTACTGCCTTCGGTAAAAAATCAGCAGTTGGAGGAAGCATTATCTTTAATAAAAACAATAAACATTTTAACCGGTTTTACTGGGTTGATAAAGATGGCGAACTAAAGCATTACGACAAGAGACATTTATTTCGCTTTGCAAAAGAAAATGAATGTTTTCAACCGGGAAACAACAGTCTGATTATCGAACAAAATGGCTGGAAAATAAAACCTCTTGTTTGCTATGATCTGCGATTTCCGGTGTGGGCAAGAAACAGATATAAAAAAGGTATTTTCGATTTTGATGTTATTATTTACATCGCAAACTGGCCTGAGAAAAGAAAACACCACTGGAAAACACTCTTAATGGCAAGAGCTATCGAAAATATGTGTTATGTGATTGGTGTTAACAGAATAGGAGTTGACGGAAAAGGAAATTCATATTCGGGAAACTCTGTTATAATAAGCCCGAAAGGTGACAGAATTGCAGAACTTAAAAATGGAGAAGAAGAAACCGTAACAGTAGAATTATCTTATAAAGAACTTATTCAGTACCGCGAAAAATTCAATGTGGCAAACGACTGGGATGATTTCAAAATTATCTAAAGGTTTCTTTTTCAAGAAAATTATGAAGAACAATAAGTAACCATATCCTGTTATACAAATAGTCTTCATTATTATTAAAAAATCTCTTTATCAGGGAACTTACTTCGCTATAGTCAACTACACCGTGTTTATTAATTACCTTTTCACACAGAAACTCATCAATAAGAAATTTCAAATCTCCTTTCAGCCATTTTTGCAATGGAATTGAGAAACCCCATTTTGGTCTGTCAAAGAATCTTTCAGGAATATAATCGTATAACACCTGTTTTAGCAAATACTTCTGAACACCGTTTTTTATCTTAAGCTCAGGAGATAAATTCATCGCAAATTCAACAATACGGTAATCAAGCAAAGGAACACGTGTTTCAAGTGAATACTTCATTGTAGCCCTGTCAACTTTTACTAAAAGATCATCTTTTAAATAGTATTTTATGTCAAATAATGACTGTGCTTCTGCAGGACTTAATTTTCTGAGCAGGTTAGTGAAGTTTTCATTATATGATAATTCAGAAATAAAATCACTTTTAACAAGCCTTTCTATTTCCTGCTGAGAAAAAAGATATTGCTCCTGTGAAAAAATATGACTTTTTTTATTTAACTCATTTTTATATTTGAATACTTGTGCCGCTCTTTTCTTGTGATTCCCCAGCATTGAAAGCGCAGCAGCAATTGGATAACGTGTTAACTTATAAAATGGATTGCTCAGTCTTTCTGCCCATTTATAAGCTCCGTAACCAAAAAACAACTCATCGCCGCCGTCACCTGAAAGAGTCATTGTTACATGTTTCCTGGCCATTTTGGCAACAAGCATTGTTGGTATTGCCGATGAGTCGGCATAAGGCTCGTCGTAAATATCCATCAGCTCAGGAATAAGTTCAATGGCATCTTTTTCAGTCACTGTAAACTCATGGTGGTTAGTACCAAGGTATTCTGAAACTGCTTTTGCATAACTGCTTTCATTGTGCTTGGCATCTTTAAAACCAATAGAAAAAGTATTGACAGGAACATTGCTTATGCTTTGTGCTATTGCAGTAACAGTGCTTGAGTCAATGCCGCCACTCAGAAATGTCCCGAAAGGAACATCACATATTAACCGGTATTTAACCGAGCTTGTTAGAAGTTCTTTAAGTTCTGATTTTGCTTCTACTTCATCAGATAATACCGTAGCGCCTGTCTTTTCATTTATATCCCAGAATCTTTCTGTTGACATCTCCTTACCATCGATTACAGCATAAGATCCTGAAGGAAACTTGAAAATATTTTCATAAATGCTGTGTGGTTCCGGAATATATCCGAGGTTCAGAAATTCATTAACAGCTTTTTTGTTAATTGACAACTGCTTCTTAATAACCGGCAGAGATTTTAATGCTTTCATTTCTGAACCGAAAGCAAATATGGTTTCACTACGGAAATAGTAAATCGGCTTAATGCCAAGTCTGTCACGAAATAAGTAAAGCTTATGAAGTTTTTTGTCGTATATTGCTATTGTAAACATTCCGTTCATTTGGTTTGCAAATGATGGCCCCCATTTTATAAATGCCTCAAGTATTACCTCTGTATCAGAACTTGTTTTCCACTTTACTCCGGTAAGCTTTTCTGCTATTTCCCGGTAATTATAAATTTCTCCGTTAAAAACAATCACATATCTTTCGGAATGTGAGAACATAGGCTGGTTTGCCGATTCGGAAAGGTCTATTATACTAAGTCTTCTGTGACCAAGCCCGGCAATATTATCAAAAAAATATCCTGCTGCATCCGGTCCGCGATGAACCATAACATCAGTCATTTTTATCAGGTCATCACGACTGAGATCATTTCCGGTAGTATAAAATCCTGCGATACCGCACATAATGGCTTTTTTTAGTCTTGTCCGTCGAGATATTTTACTGTGATGGTTCCATCAGCATTTTCAATGGCGGATGAAGGAAGTGTGTATGAAGGATTCCAAATCTGCCTTTCCTTTAAATTGTATTCCGTTTTAACTAAAAGATAATTTTTTTCACGACCAATTATTGTATCATGATAAAGTGTAACTTTCCCAATATCAGTCATAAGAGCATACTGAGGTTTTGCCCTTCCGCTAACATAACCGCTTGATGATAATTTTCTTACCAGATCAAGTCCTTTTTGTACTGAAGTTCTGAACTCATCAGTTCCGGCCATAGGAACGGCATGAAACAAATAATGAGGAAGTACGCCGATATATCTTAACTCATCGTAAAGGCGTTCAAGTGATTCAATATTATCGTTAACATCCTTTAAAATTACATTTTGACTGTATAAACGGCATCCTGTATTTTGAAGATTTCGTAATATCTCTTTCGTGTTTTCCTGTAATTCATAATAATGATTTATCTGGCATCCTATCTCAAAGATAAACCTCTTACTCATCGTCTCGAAAAAAGAATAATATGAATTGTCGAACCTTTCAGGATCCTGAACCGGAATTCTTGTTCCGATGCGGATTATTTTAATATTTGGTGCTTTTGAGGCAAGTTCTGTAATTAGAGTTTTCAGCTTAACCGGCGAAATTAAAGGATCACCACCAGTAATAAGTACTTCCTGCAATTCCTTTTCTTTTGCACAATACTCAGCTATTTCTTTAATTTCAGAATTACTTAAAACGAATTTTTCATAATAACCTCTGAGACAATAAATACATTCGGCAGCACAGGCAGATAAAAGATCTATAACAACCGAACGACGATAAAGGCGTTCAAGCCCTCTGGGAATTCCGTCGAAATGTATTTCTGCTTCATAATGGCGCCTGTTTTCAAGAAAAGAACCGTCAATTTTTGGCACCCTGAAATACTGATTGAAAATACCTTTGAATTCAGGCGAGTTTTTCCCGTATTGTTTAAGAGCATTCTCCAAAAGTGAATTAATATAAGAGTTTGTCTTAAATTTCTGTGTATTTATTATTTGTTCTAAGAAGCCGGCCATCTTGTTTATATTTATCTTATTTTTCTGTATTTTGCCATCAAACTGTTAAGTTTATCATCGGCATTGGTAATAACCAACTGGCTGATACCATGAACAACCGTATTATCATGAATGGATTTTGTCAGTATCGTTCCTGCACCAATAATACAGTTATTACCAACGGTAATATTTCCTGAAATTATTGTCACTCCCATACCGATGAAACTGTTTTTCCCTATCTTAACTCCTGCTTCTGCTTTAAAGCCGGTTGCAATAATAGTATTATCTCCTATTTCCTGATTTTGCCCTATCTGAATAAGATCATCAATTTTAACATTATTTCCTATTAAGGTGAAACCAAGTACAGGCTTTTCAATAGTGCAGTTTGAACCAATAACTACATCATTCCCGATTTTTATTCCGCCGATTTGCGGTATATGTACATATCCTTCATCGGATGAAATAAACCCAAAGCCTTCTGAACCTATAACGGTGTTGTCTTTAATAAGGCAATTATCGCCAATTTCTACATTTGAGCGTATAATTACATTACTGCCAATTATTGAATTATTTCCAATTCTGCTGCCCGGAGCAATAATCACATTTTTACCCACCTTTACATTATAACCAAACTTAACTTCAGGAAAATTAACAGATGTAGAGGAAATAGTTTCATTTAGCCAGTAATCACTGTGACTTATGAGATACTCATTGATGAACCTGAAAAACAAAAGCTCAAAATCCGCTGAGGCGATAAAGGAAAGATTTTTATTATCGCAAACAGTTTTTTTATCACAAAACACGAGGCATTTAGTTTTAAGTGTTTCTAAAATGCTCCTGTCGGTTTCGTAACAAATTACCATAGAATGATCAGTAATACATTCCAGTTTGTTGACGTTATTAATTATGATGTCATCTCCAATCAGCGGGGCATCAACAATTCCGCTTATATCTGAAGCACTGAACTCAAAATCTTTTACTTTATACATTTGATTTTTGTTTTGTTATACAAAAATACTGATTTTTAGTCATTAATATATTCAATCATTCTCAGTTTGTTGCCAACTATATCCAAATGTTCGGAAAGTTCAACAGTGATTCTGATATGAAGCCGGCTTTTTATTTCGTTTTGAATTTGAGATATTAATTCGCACTTCTTTGCAGAATTAACTTTCGAAGCCTCGCAAACCAGTTTTACTTCTTCCACAAGATTATTTTTTTGTCTAATCAATAAACGGTAGCGACCTGTAAGAGTTTTTTGATTTGATATAACCGTTCTGAATTCTTCAGGGAAAATATTTATTCCTTTATAAACAATCATATCATCACTTCTTCCGAGAACTTCAAAAAAAACTTCAGATTTTTCAGCTTTTATTATCTTGATTTTTTCTTTAGTGTTATACCTTAAAAGCGGCTGAGATTCTTTTTTAAGTGAAGTAATAATAATATCTCCCGTATCACCGGTTTTTATTTTTTCAAACGAAATAATGTTTTTATCCTTGTCAATAAGTTCAACGTAATAATTTTTAAGAAACAAAGGAGAGAATTTTAATATATTATCATCAGAAGCTGAAGCCATTATTGAGCAAACTTCACTCATCCCGTAATTAGCATTGAATACTTTACAATTCCACTTTTTAATAAGACTTGAACGGTACTCATTATTTTGTACCCCAC
>CAZELC010000100.1:0-9275 GCA_964512865.1 uncultured Bacteroidales bacterium | reverse complement strand
ATCAAACCGGATTATAATCAAAATCTCTTTCAACTGGTTCTTTCCCGGAAAGGACTATCATCTCAATTAATTCATCTTTAGAAATTACCGGGCTGGATTCTTCTGCTCCTGCAAGCGAATATATTTTGGTTGAATTATTTATCGTCCCGTCAAAATCATCAGCTCCAAATGACAATGAAATTAATGCTGCATCTTTACCAATCATCGGCCAGTAAGCTTTAATATGAGGAATATTATCAAGAAATATTCTTGAAACAGCATAGTTCTTTAAATCCTCAATAATTGAAACTTCTTTGACATCCGACATCAGATTGTTTCTGTTTTTAAACTTAAGTGGTATAAATGCGTTAAATCCCAACGTTTTATCCTGAAGTTTTCTAAGCCTGTTTATATGGTCAATTCTATTCTCATAACTCTCAACATGTCCATAAAGCATTGTAGCATTTGATTTTAAGCCAATATTATGCGCAGCCTCATGAATATTAAGCCAACTTTCAGCCGAAACTTTCTGATTGCATATATTTGATCTTATATCTTTGTCGAATATTTCTGCACCACCACCGGGAAGAGCTTCAAGCCCTGCAGATTTGAGCTCTAAAAGTCCTTTATGAAATGAAACTCCAGCTTTTTCAAATACATAAAATAGCTCAACGGCTGAAAATGCTTTGATTTTTAATTCAGGCTTAAGGCCTTTGATTAGCTTAAGCAGGTTTATATAATATTGCAGGTCTTTTTCAGGATGTACTGCTCCGGTAATATGCAGTTCTTTTATTTCTTTAGGAAGATGATTAACCCTAAATTTAATCTCTTCATCTGACAAATCCCACGATGAATTGCTTTCGGAACATTGTGAGTATGAGCAAAATTTACATTTGTATATGCAAATATTTGTGGGTTCAAGATGAGCATTTTGTATAAAAAAAACTTTGTTTCCGTTTTTTGCATTTCTTACATAATCTGAAAGAATTCCAAGTAATCCAAGCTCTGCTTCTTGAAAAAGTAAAATCGCATCGTTTGTGGATATTCTTTCATTTGCAAAAATCTTTTCGGAAATTTTTACAATCTCTTTGTTTATATTACTTTTTTTAATGATTTCTATATCAGTCATATAATAAGTAGAGCTAGCCTAAAATTCCTGTATTATATTATTTTGGCTCTGTTTTCATCAGTGGTTAATTTCTGATATTTTATAACAATGAGATACTAAGGAGTATTTCAACAGGTTTACAGAGTTTAGATAGAAAATTTGAAACGCCTCTTTAATGGAATTTTAATAATTTCTATTTAAGAACAGATATTTTTTTAGTAATTATCTGACCTTCAGTTTCAATATTGATAATATAAATTCCATTTTTGAGTGCGGAAACATCAATAGTAAACATTTCCCTTGCCTGACCATTAAAAGAACTGCTGCCGACTTTCTGCCCGACAACATTATAAATATTTACTGTCAGATTACTTTTTGGATTATCAATAAATGTAATATTAATTGAACTGGTGGCCGGATTTGGATAAATTAAAATATTTTCACCCGGAATAAATTCATTAATTCCTGCATTAGGGTCACAAAAAATTGGGAAAATAGCGTGTGCTACATTGTATTTCCAGGAACTTGAGTCGGCATAATTGAACCATGCATCGTTTCTCCACTGTTCCCAAGCAATACCTGGGAAAGTTTCACCATTTTTATTGGTTAATAAAGCCAAAGTATCACCAGTTCCTGTTGGCAGATAAACTCCTATATAAACCGGTGTGTTAACAATTGGCTGACTGCTTGCAAAATCAACCCATGTATAATTATGACCTGCAACATTAGCTAAAATATCTCCAAGATAAACAGTGTCAGTTGCAATTGGTGTTGCTCCGGGAGAGCCATTTACACCTGAATTATCCCAAACAGCAAATACAACATTAGAAGAACTGCTTGGAATTTTTCTGCCTTTACCAAACTTAAAAAGTACACCTGAGAGTTTATTATAAGGTGCTGAAGGAACAAAAAAGTTAGCTTTTGCTTTATCAGAATATCCGTTAGTTCCTGAAATATAACCTTTTACGCCACCGGGATAATTTATTGAATATATAACTGCAGTTCCATGAAGTGGCATATTGAAAGTATCACAAGGTGTAACAGGTTGTGGATTATCCGAAACGTTAATATAATTTGTTTTGGTTATTGAGTCGGAGCCATTAGCGTTTGAAACTTTTAGTTTAACAGGGTAAAGTCCTGCAGCATTGTAAACTATATTTGTTGGATTCTGTATGGTTGACGAAGTAGTTACAGCACCTTGGAATGTCCACTCCCATGAAGTCGGAACGCCTGCCGACAGATCAGTAAAATTAACGGAACCGCCCACAGGAATTGATTGTGGTACACCAATAAAATCAGCATCAGGAGGCACATCTCCAACAGTAATATAATTTGTTTTTGTTTCAGTATCAGTACTTCCGGTTTTACTTGCAGTAAGTGTTATTGAATATAAACCAGCATTTGCGAAAGTCATTTGTGGATTTTGAGAAGATGCAGATGTTCCTCCTGCATAAGTTACACCGGTACTTGGATTAGCTGACCATGCCCATGATGTAGGACTTCCTGTTGAAAGATCGGTAAATGTAACAGTTCCGCCCACTGCAACTGCCAGAGGGTTACCTGAAAAATTTGCTACAACATTGCTTCCGCCACCACAGTAAAAACCATCAAGTGACATCGCATTAGTATTGTCAGGATCAAGCCAGTCTTTTAATCTTGTTGCTGCGGTTGTACCATTTTGGTCCCAAGAATATGAAATTTTTCCGTAATAATCCGGGGCAGTTAAGGCTGAGCAATATGAACCGCCACCAGTAAGGTCGCCTACTATTCTTTTACTATCATTAAAAATTGGGGAACCAGATGATCCGGGTTCAGTAACGCCATGATTTGTAACTGTTGCAGCCCAAACAACCCTCCAATGTGATTGAATTCCACTTCCATTATAATCAGATGATGACAAAGCACCGGTATATGTCGAAATTTTCAAAATATCTCCATCAGGATGATGCAATGAAACACCGCTGGGACTTCCTGTTGTACTTCTGTCCCATCCGTTGAAAAAAGGATTAAAAGTCGGTGCCGTAGAAATCTGAACAAGGAAAAAATCAGAACCTGATTGACCACCATTTCCTCCATGAGCTTTTAAAGTACAGCCAGTCAGAGTGTTGGCCGTTGGCTCTGTTGCTTGTGTAACACATGTTGACGATTCGTAATTAAAATAGAAAACCCATTGGTTCAAGTCGGAAGTACTTGAGTTTTGTCCGCAATGGTCAGCAGTAAGAAAATATGGAGTACAATCTTGTCTTACATTATTAATCAATGAACCTGTACAAAAGCCTTGCATTCCACCTTCAACCACAAGTATCCTTGCAACTCCTTTTTTCTGGTCCTGCCAGTTTGCTCCTTCCGGACAGTTTACGTTAACTTCACAAGCGCCTGAAGTGTTAAACTCTTTATATTCGTTATTATTATATTTTGCCAAAAAATGAGCATCTCGGTATATATATCCGATTGCACTTATATTTATTATTGAAAATCCTTTGGTTCTTGAAGGTTCGTAGTATTCAAGAGTAACAGATTCTCCCTGAACAAGTTCATTTGCAAAGTAACCGCTTTCAGGATTATTTGCCTCGGTATAAGCACCTAAGATTTGATTTTGATTTTCATTATAAAGATATAGTTTAGCTCCTGCCGGTAGCCAGAAATTGTCGTAATAAACGGCAAGTGCCTGTGCATCAGGAATAATTATTTTCAGCTGCCATAACCTGTCACCATTAGGCAATTCTGTCCATGTTCCGGAATTATTAAGATTAATATTAGTATAAACTGACCTTCCAATTTTATGAAGTTCTCCTTTAACATCACTTTCTGCATCTTCAAGCATAACTTGCTCCATATTAGGCTTTTCCATAGTGATAGAGCTGTAATGTATTTGAAACTCCTTATGCTTAAAGCTATAAGGTGTTCCTCCTTCAGATGGCTGCGCATTAATCTTTATTGAAAATAAAACTAGAATACAAATTGTAAAGGAAATTAATCTATTCATAATGGTATTATTACTTAAGCAAATGATTTTTTTTCAAATTTATTGAATTTTTTTTAGACCACCATATAAAACAATTAAAAACTGATGTTTAAAGCAAAAAAAAAGCACCTGTTACCAGATGCTTAGAAAAAAGAATATCCTCAATTTAATTTACGAGAGTAATTTTCCTTGTAATAATATTATTTTCAGTCCTAACAGAGATAAAATATATTCCCTGATTCTGATCGGAAAGATTAACAGAAATATTGTTTTCATTAAGGTTTTTGTAGTCGAAAG
Source organism: uncultured Bacteroidales bacterium (assembly GCA_964512865.1). Taxonomy (GTDB): domain Bacteria; phylum Bacteroidota; class Bacteroidia; order Bacteroidales; family CAIWKO01; genus CAZELC01. The sequence continues at coordinate 4,926 of CAZELC010000100.1, read as the reverse complement.
ATTTTATCAATGATCCAACATAATTGAAAACAGAAACATTAATATTGCTGTTGGCTAAATTTCCAAGAGATATATTAACAATTCCTTTAGTTGGGTTAGGGTAAACTCCAATTTCATCTTTTGTGATAGTTTCTACTCCTGAACTTCCAACATGAATATAATTTGTTTTTGTCATCGTGTTTGAGCCGGCCGAATTTATTGCAGTAAGAGCTATTGTATAATTGCCTGCAGCAGTAAATTTAATTATTGGATTTTTTGATGTGTTTGAAGTTGAAGAAATATAAGAAAATCCTGAGTTTGGAGTAATTGACCAGCTATAATCCAAAGGGTTATTTGTGGATGAATTAGTAAGAACGATGAATTCATTAACATTAAGATTTGTTTTATTGGCAGTGAAATTTGCAACAGGGGTTGTAGCAGGTGACGGATAAATATTTATCACAGCTTCCTGATAATATGAAAAATCTTCGCCGGATGGTGTTATGCTTGTAATATAAAAATATCCGTTTCCGCTGCCACTCCAACCAAAATTAAAATGGAAGTAGTCGTTATTTGTTCCTTTGTATCCATCACAAACCCAAGCGTGTCCACCAGTTCCATCTGATCCGGAACCGGCATAAAGAATAGGACGATTGTTGTCAAGATCTGTTTTTAACAGGGCGATCCATTCGGCATCTGTATGATAAGATCTGGAATCATATTTTGCATTATAGATAAAATATTTCAAAAATGCTGACTCTGCATCCTGAGTCATTGCACCGGAACCTGAAGATGTGTAATTCATTTCAACTGATACACCGCAATGGAACATGATTGTGGCAACAGATGTATTTGCAGAAGTTACATTATTTGGCATACTTGCCCATGCATATGTGGCTGCTCCAAAATTAGCTGATAAAGTTCCGGAAGATGGAGAAGTATATGAATGAGAACTATAGCCATGAGTTGGATAAGCATGAAATTTCATGATTTGAGCCATTGCTGTTGCAACACAACCGGTAGGCATTTTACTGCACATAGAAAAACATGAAACACATGAAGGACAAAGCCCATTGTAGTAACATCCCTGATCCCATGTAGTTGTTAATAAAGGAGTAACTGCTAAAGTGCTTTTTAAACTTTTTGTACTGAATGAACCTAAATAGTAATTCCACTCGTTCATAGTAGAAAGATCTGCCTGAGTATTATTTTTACGGGCATGTTCAATTTGAGTTTTATAATTGTTGGTCCACGATGCAAACTCCGGTGATAAATTATTCATGTCAATATTCTTTTCAAAAGAATAACCCAGAACTGGTATTGTTGCGTTTTCAGCAGAAACGATCACAAAACCCTTACCTCCTGAAACGTTAAAAATGTAATATGCAGGCTCATTTTCATTGCTGCTAATTATAATTTCATCAGAAAAGGATATTTCGTCAAGAGTGATTTTGAAAAAATCATTAGCTTTTTCAAAATAAAGGTTTTTCGCAACAGTTCTTGCGGTGGTTACAGGTACAATTCCTGCATAACTTAAGCCTGCCCATAGAAGGATGGCAAAGAGCGTAATTTTGAACTTCATATTAATGTATTTAGTTATTTGTATAAATGATTCTATCCAATTGCAAATATACAAAATATGATTTATAAAAAGGAAATCCTTGATCAAAAAATTTATTGTAGAAGCAATACGAAATTACCTCTAATTTTTATTAATGCCAATAGCGGAAAAGCCTGAGTGAAAAGATGAGCATTCTTGACCTGATTGACCAACAACTCCTTTTTTATGATTATTTTTAAAATATTATATAATTAATAAAATTTTACTATTTTTGATTTCTTCTCAAAAAAGTGGATTATGGAAACATGGTGGAACTCAATCAGCTCATTCGAGCAGATTTTCCGGTACATTGCTATACCTTTCTCAATAATATTATTGATACAGATGATTCTTACATTTGCCGGAATCAGCGGAAGCTCCTCAGATGTTGGAGCTGAATCGCATGATGGTGCAATTGCTTCAGAACATCATAATGGTGATATGGGACAACCATTTCAGTTTTTTACATTAAGAAATTTCATTGCGTTTTTTACAATTTTCGGATGGACAGGGATAGCATGTTTAAATTCAGGTCTTTCAAGCGTAATGACTGTAGTATTATCTGTTATTTCAGGCCTAGTTGCGATGCTGATAATCTCACTTCTGTTTTATTTTATCACAAAACTGGCTGAGAGTGGTAATTCCAATATCAGAAATGCTATAGGAAAAACAGGGAAAGTCTATATTCCTGTAAGAGCAAATTCTTCGAATACTGGTAAAATACAGATTTCATTTGATAATTCGTTACGTGAAATTAATGCGATAACAAAGGATAATGAAGATCTTCCTACAGGAACAATCATAAAAGTAATTGATTTAGTTGATGAAAGCACTGTGGTAGTTCAGAAAATGTAAAAGGCTACTTAATCGTATTTAATTTATTAATATAAATATAAGCTTATGTACACATTGACAGTTATTATTGTATTTGCAGTAGTAGTTTTTATTACTATTTTGGCTCTTTTTGCAAGATATAAAAGATGTCCTTCCGACAGGATTCTTGTAATTTACGGTAAAACCGGACGAAGTTCGGATGGTACTGTACGTTCGGCAAAATGTATTCATGGTGGTGCAGCATTTATTTGGCCTGTAATCCAAAGTTATTCCTTTCTCGATCTTACACCAATGTCAATTGAGGTTAATCTTACAAATGCTTTAAGTCGTCAGAATATCCGCGTTGATGTGCCTTCAAGATTTACAGTAGGTATTTCAAATGAACCAACTGTGATGAATAATGCCGCCGACAGGTTGCTAGGCTTGCCTTTAAATCAGATACAGGAACTTGCTAAAGATATTATTTTCGGGCAGTTGCGTTTGGTTGTTGCAACTATGGATATTGAAGAAATTAACACCGACCGTGATAAATTCCTTGAAAATGTCTCGAAAAATGTTGAAGCTGAGCTTCAAAAGATCGGGTTAAGGCTTATTAATGTCAATGTTACAGATATTTCCGACGAATCAGGTTATATTGAAGCACTTGGTAAAGAAGCTGCAGCTAAGGCAATTAACGATGCAAAGAAATCTGTTGCGGAAAAAAACAGAGATGGTTCAATTGGCGAAGCTAATGCTAAACAAGCTGAAAGAGTTCAGGTTGCAAATGCAAATGCAACCGCAGTAGAAGGTGAAAACCTTGCGAAAATTACAATTGCTAATTCTGATGCAGCAAGGCGACAAAAGGAAGCTGAAGCTCAAAAACTTGCTGTAGCTGCAGAAAAAGTCCAGACTGCTAAAGCTCTTGAAGAATCTTATTCTGCTGAACAATTGGCAGAAATGGCAAGGTCGGAAAGAGAAAAAGCAACAAAGATTGCAGATATTATTATCCCTGAACAAATTAATAAACAAAAAGTTGAAATAAACGCCGAAGCAATTGCAGAACAGACACGAAGACTTGCAAAAGGTGAAGCAGATGCCATTCTGCTGAAAAAACAAGCTGTTGCTCAGGGTGATTTTGAGATCCTTACAAAACAGGCTGCAGGTTTCCTCAAAATGGTTGAAGCTGCTAATAACAATACAAGAGACGCTGTTTTATTGATGATAGCCGATCGTCTGCCTGAAATAGTAAAAACTCAGGTGGAAGCCATCAAGAATCTTAAGATTGACAAAATAACTGTCTGGGATTCAATGGGTAGTGGAAGTGACGGAAAAACCCCGACTTCTGCAAATTTTCTTTCAGGAATGATGAAATCTATACCACCGCTTGATGATATTTTTAAAATGGCCGGCATTGAACTACCAGGATATTTAAAAGGCGAAACTAAAGAAATAACTGTTAAGGATGAAAAGATCACTGAAAATATTCAGGATAAGGATATTAAACCTGAAAAAGAAAGCAAACCTATTGAAAAGAAATCATAAAAAATAGAAGTATTAATCAATTTGATAAAAATGGAAAATAAATATTTTATTCATGATGGTGCCACACAACAAGGACCATATTCTATTGACGAATTGAAATCGCTTAACCTTAACAAAGAAAGCATGGTATGGTGCGATGGAATGGAAAAATGGAAACCGGCAGGTGAAATTGAAGAATTGGGTTCAATTTTCCCGGTTATTCCTCCTCCACTTGAGCAAAAAACAAATATGCCACCTCCTTTTACACCTGCTAAAAGTGTTGAAAATAATCAGAAAAAACCTCTAGATGAAAAAGAGAAAAAGAAAAGGTTATATATGATTATCGGTGGCTCTGCATTACTATTGTTATTTACTGTGGCTATTATTCTAATTTTTGCTTTACCGCGGAAAGAAGGTGAAAAAGCGGAAAAAAGCGACAGCTTATCATCTGTCATTGATTCACTTAAACCTGTGGATATCAATAATCCACAACAAACACCACAAAATGGAAAACCGAATGCTGCCGGTGTACAATCGTCGCAGAAGCCTGGAGATATAAAAGCAGAAACTGAAGACAGGGAAGAAGCACAACGTAAAAAATATGCAGGAAGTTGGAGAAGTTATGTTTATTCCAGCGTCGACTTTAAAAAAGTGCCCGGTCCACCTCCAATGGGAACAATGGTTAAAAATATAATGGTTACAGTTCACAATAACAGTCCTTATTATGTTGACGAAGCTGTTGTGACTATAAGTTTCTATGGCTCAAAAAGTGAGTTTTTAAGCTCAGAAAAAGTCTCATTTAAAGGAATTCCGGCAAATAGTAAAAGAAGTTTGGAAGCCCCAAGCGCAAAAGGATACTCAGCAGAAGCCAGAATAACAAAAATTACATCAAATTCAATGAAGCTTTATCAGTAATATTTTTGATGTTTGATATTTTTAAAGAGGGAATTTATTTCCCTCTTTTTTATTTAAAAAAATATAACAAATTTTGATTTCGATAAAATTAAGAAAAG
>CAZELC010000099.1:0-9307 GCA_964512865.1 uncultured Bacteroidales bacterium | reverse complement strand
CTTGCTGAAAATACGGAGAGGCTAAAAGAATTAGCCTGTATAAATCAGACTACCAAAATCCTTAAAAAAGACAGACCAATCGAGGATTCATTAAAAGCTATTGTGGCAATATTACCAGAAGCATGGCAATACCCTGAATATACCGTTGCAAGAATCACTTACGAAGGTCAGGAATTTATGTCACGGAATTTTTCTGAGTCAGTATGGTCGCAACAGCAGAGTTTTGAAACTATAGATGAAAAGAAAGGTTCAATCGAAATATTTTACAAAAAAGAGTTTCCTGTATTGGATGAAGGACCTTTTCTTAAAGAGGAAAGAAATCTGATTGACAATCTTGCCAACATTATTTCTGGATATCTGAACAGCCTTAAAGCTAAAACTATTTTAAAGGATACAAACCCTAATATTGATGCAAACTTACAACAACTTGAGCATGATCAGGGCAAAATTTCAGGCAGGCGATTATTGCAGAAATATTTAAATAAACAAAACTATGATCGTGATATTTTTCACGACCTAATGCCATATAAAGTCAGGGAGATTCTTTTAGTTGCTAACCTATATGATGCATATAGCATTGAAAAGGAAGGTCGCTTTGCTGAGCATATATTAGGGCAGTATTACCAGATGAACCTTACGTCAATGCCTCGTGTTACGGGCGTTTCATCAGCCGAAGAAGCCTTTATCCAATTGAGAGTTAAAAAATATGACCTTATTATTTTCATGATGAGCGTCGATAAAAATACTCCGGCTGAACTTAGCAGAGAGATTAAATCTCAATATCCTGAAATTCCTATTTTTATGCTGCTTAACAGTAATAGCGATATTGAAACTCTTGAAAGCAACCTTGCAAAGTACGAAGCATTTGATAAATCTTTTGTTTGGAATGGAGATACTTCTGTGTTTTTTGCTATGGTGAAGTATCTTGAAGACAAAATGAACGTTGAAAATGACACCAGAATTGGATTAGTAAGAGTGATTCTGCTTGTTGAGGATTCGGCAAAGTACTATTCCCGTTATCTACCTCTGCTATATTTAAATGTTTATGAGCAAACAAAACATATTATTGAGGATGTCAATTCTGATGAATTACTTAAGGTTCTTAGGCTTAAAGCGCGACCTAAAATTTTACTTGCTTCAAATTACGAAGAGGCAATTGACATTTTTAATAAGTATAAAAAATTTATGCTTTGCCTTATTTCCGATGTAAAGTTTCTTAGAAATGGAGTTTTAGATGCTGATGCAGGTATTGAACTCGTAAAATACGCAAAAAGCCAGTTAAAAGAACTACCAACAATTATTCAATCATCAGATGAAGAAAATGCTGTTAAAGCTTATGAAATAAAATCTATTTTCATTAATAAAAACTCAAGTACATTACTTCAGGATGTTCAGAGTTTTATTACGCATTATCTTGGCTTTGGAAGTTTTATTTATAAAAATGCAGACGGACGACAGATTGCAGTTGCAAAAACACTTCGCGAATTTGAAAACCACCTTAAATCAATACCTGATGAGTCACTTTTATATCACGCACGGCTCGACCATTTCTCATTATGGTTAATGGCCAGAGGAGAGCTTCAAATAGCCAAAAATATATCAAATTATAAAGTTGATGATTTTAAATCGGCAAATGATCTTAGAGAATATATACTTGGGGCAATTCAACGTCACAGAAAAGAACAAAATAAAGGTAAAGTAATTGATTTTGAGGAATCTGAAATTATTGAAGAAAGTAATATACTGAGCCTTTCTCCAGGCTCTTTAGGAGGGAAAGGTAGAGGCGTTTCATTTATTAACACGTTAATTTACAATTTTGATTTCCATCAGATAATTCCTAATATAAATATATGTTGCCCAAAAACAATGATAATTGGTACTGATGAATTTGAGTATTTCCTCGACAGAAATAAATTACGTCAGCTTGCTGCGGAAGAGGAAGATATTCAGATTATTAAGAAAGCTTTTGTCGAAGGAAAGCTTGGTGATGGACTTATCAAAAAACTCAAAAGGGTATTAAAACTTATTGATAAACCATTAGCAGTTCGGTCATCAGGATTATTTGAAGATTCACTTAATCAGCCCTTTGCCGGTATTTTTGAGACTTATCTAATCCCTAATTGCCATCCCGATCTAAATATCAGACTTGAACAATTAATGGATGCTATAAAGCTGGTTTATGCTTCTGTATATTCAAAAACAGCAAAAGGTTATATTGAAGCAATAAATTATAAGATTGAAGAAGAAAAAATGGCAATTGTGCTTCAGGAAGTTGTTGGAAACCGTTATAAAAATATGTATTACCCGCATATTAGCGGAGTCGGGCAATCATATAATTACTATCCTTTTGCACACATGAAACCTGAAGAAGGATTTGCAGTCATGGCTCTTGGTCTTGGATGTTATGTTGTGGAAGGAGAAAAAGCATACCGTCTTTCACCAAAATATCCTACAACGGAAATAAATTCACCAAAAGACCAGTACCGCAATTCTCAAATGCACTTCTATGCAGTTGACCTTAGCAAGGAACAATTCAATCTTCTTGATGGCGAGGAAGCAGGACTCATAAAAGCGGAAATTGATGAGGCAGAAAAGCATGGTAATCTAAGGCATTGTGCATCTGTTTATGATATTGGCAATGAAAGAATTATTCCCGGAATCAATGAACCTGGTCCCAGAATAATCAATTTTGCAGATATTCTGAAATATAATTATATACCATTAGCTGAAACAATTCAGGTAATACTCGATATTGTTAAAGAAGCTATGGGCTCACCTGTGGAAATTGAGTTTGCAGTGGATCTTAACAAAGATTCCAAAAACCGCGCTTCTTTTTATCTGTTGCAGATCAAACCCCTTATTGGGAATGCAGAGGATTATAATATTAATATGGATGAGTTTAAAAAAGAAGATTTATTGTTGTTTTCTGATAAAAGTATGGGAAATGGTAAAATAGATAATATCTCAGATGTTATTTATGTTGATAAGGATGTTTTTGATAAATCAAGAACAGAACAGATGGCTGAAGAAATTGACCAGCTTAATAAAATGATGATTAATGAGAATAAAAAATATCTTCTTATTGGTCCCGGAAGATGGGGTACTCGTGATAAATGGATAGGCATTCCAGTTTACTGGCCTCAGATTTCAAATGCTAAAATAATAGTTGAAACCAGTCTTGAAGATTTCCCGCTGGATTCTTCATCCGGTTCGCATTTTTTTCATAATGTAACTTCCATGAATGTCGGGTATTTTTCTGTTCAACCCGAAATGACAAAGAGTTTTATCACCTGGGATGTTCTGAAAAAACAAAAACTTGTTAATCAAACGGAGTTTTTCAGACATATTGTTTTTGAAAAGCCATTAACAATAAAAATGGATGGTAAACAAAGAATAGCAGTCGTGTCTTGTGTGTAATTCTTATTTTCTGATATAATGAGGCATATTGAAAGGAATTTCCAACGAAAGCTCTACAAAACCCATATACTTTTTGCCGCTGAACCATGGCGCCTGATATATTAGCTTTTTTACACCGTTTTTCTCAATGGTGTAAGCATTTGTCTCACCTGAAGATAACATTTCCTTTAGTTTGGTTTTAGAAGGCTCGGGATGACATTCAAGTAAGTTTTTACCAATCAATGATGATCCACCATATTTTTCGAATGTTTTAAACGCCTTTTCATTCATCTCCAGTATTTTTCCTTCTTTGTCACAAACGGTAACAGCTCCGTTAAATTCATTAATCCATTGATTATTATTCATAAAAATGATTTTTGGTTTGTAAAAAACTTACAAAATCCTTTAATTCCACACTCACTGCACAAAGGTTTTCTTGACTTGCAGATATATCGCCCATGTAATATAAACCAATGGTGAGCTTTTCCGATTATGTCTTCCGGTATATATTTAATCAGTTGCATTTCTGTTTCGTAAGGATTTCTGGCATTTGTGGTAAGTCCGATTCGCTCAGAAACTCTGAAAACATGTGTGTCAACAGCCATAGCAGGTTTGTTAAAAATAATTGACAGCAAAACATTAGCGGATTTTCTGCCTATACCTGGAATTTTGACGAGTTCTTCAAGATTTGATGGAAGTTCTCCTCGATAATTATTTATAATAAACTTTGCGGCGTTCAGCAGGTTTTTTGATTTATTGTTAGGGTAAGAGCAACTTTTAATTAAATCATATATTTCCGGTAGTTTTCCAGTTGATAATTTTTTGAAATCTGGAAATTTTCTGAAAAAATCCGGTGTAATAATGTTTACTCTTTTATCGGTACACTGAGCCGATAAAACAACTGCAACCATAAGCTGATACGGAGTTTTATACACCAGCTCTGTTTCGGCAAAAGGTTGGTTTACTGAAAAATAATCAATAACCAGCTTATACCTTTGTTTTATACTCAACATAAGTCAAACAAGATAAATAATTCAAAAGGAAGTAAAAGTATAATATTAATTTAATATAAAAGGTTTTTTGCCAAGCTCGTTAAAATGCAAAATTGACAAAGCCTTAGAATAATTTAAAATATTATCAATTATCTCCTTCCTTGGGAACTGAAACTTTTTGTCGAGAATTCTTTTAGACCGAAGTATCATAACAAGCTCACTTTTCAGTTTTTTATCTTTTTTTAATGCTTGTTTGATTTTTATAATATCGTCTTTTTTATCGACTTCATTATATGCAAATAATAATAAATCATTAAGCGTAACGGATTTTTTCATAGGCAAACTAATCTGTTTAAATTAATCACCAGTTAAACGCCCGGATTGTTTTATTATTGTGTGCGAAAAAAAATATTAATAAGTCATAACTAAATCCTTCTCTTCAATAAGCTTTCGAAGGTTAATTATTGCATACCTCATTCTGCCCAAAGCTGTATTAATACTAACTTCTGTTTGTTCAGCAATATCTCTGAAACTCATATCATAATAATGTCGCATTATCAGAACATCTTTTTGTTCAGCAGGCAGAAGGTCGATAAGCGCTCTCAGGTCTGTATGAATCTGCTCATAAATCATACTATGCTCAATAGAGTTTTCAGTAATTCTGATATTATCAAAAATGTTTGAATCGCCTTCATTTTCAACCGTTGGAAATCTTTTTAACTTCCTGTAATGATCAATAATTAAATTATGAGCTATACGGTTTACCCATGAAAGAAATTTGCCCTCTTCTTTGTAATCACCCGATTTAATAGTGTAGATAACTTTAATGAATGTGTCCTGAAAAATATCTTCTGCAAGATGAGTATCACGAACCGTCATTAAAATGTAATTGAAGATTTTCTTCTTGTGGCGGTTAATTAAGCATTCAAGACAATTCTCATTTCCTGACATATAGCCTTCAATGAGACTTAAGTCGCTTGATTTTGCGTTGTACATAACACCTCCCTTTTTAGTTAATAAAAAGGTATAAGTCTATCCTATAGAGAAGCCTCCTAAATTAAATTAAACTTGAAATTGATTTTAATAACGGGTAGAAATAAATATAGGCGTAAGTTTTTTTTCCTAATTATCTGCAAATATAATCAATAATTCGAATTTTTGCAAGGTTTATTTTATAATTTTGCAAAATAATACCCGATAAAGCCGATAGAATCTTCTTAAATCTACATATATAATTAGAAATTGAGACAATTCAAAGCTTGTAAAAAGTACTTTAGTTTTAGCTTTAATTTTGATATAGACTGATGTCAGATAATAAACATCCAAAAAATATAATAATAAAAGGCGCAAAAGTCCACAACCTTAAAAATGTCGACGTAGAAATATTAAGAAACAAACTTGTCGTAATTACAGGACTTTCAGGATCAGGGAAGTCTTCGTTAGCCTATGATACATTGTATGCTGAAGGACAACGCAGATATGTTGAAAGCCTTAGTTCGTATGCGCGGCAATTTCTTGGCAGAATGTCGAAACCTGAAGTCGACAATATTAGTGGTATATCGCCAGCAATAGCTATCGAACAGAAAGTAAAAACATTTAATCCCAGATCAACAGTTGGAACTTCAACTGAAATTTATGATTATCTTAAGCTTCTTTTTGCCAGAATTGGCAAAACCTATTCTCCGGTATCGGGAAAACTGGTAAAAAAACACTCGATAACTGATGTGGTTGATTATATTGCTTCTTTGGAAAAAGGATCAAAAATTCTTATTTTAAGTCCGCTTATACTGAAAAATGGAAGGAATCTCAGTGAACAACTAAATATATTATTGCAACAGGGATTTTCAAGGGTAAATATTGATGATGTTACCTACCGGATTGATGAGTATGAAGCAAAGAATGGGCATACAAAAAAAGAAAAGAAAATATTTATTCTGATAGACAGATTATCATTAAATGAAATTAGTGAAGATATTATAAAAAGATTATCAGACTCAGTTCAGACGGCTTTTTATGAAGGAGAAAATAGTTGCATAATTGAAGCCCACAATGAAAAAAATGAAAAAACAGTAAAAGTATTTTCAAACAGATTTGAAGCTGACGGAATATCCTTTGATGAACCATCAGTTAACCTGTTTACTTTTAATAATCCTTATGGCGCATGTAAATCTTGTGAGGGCTTTGGAAATGTTATCGGAATTGATGAAGACTTGGTAATTCCAAATAAAAGCTTGTCTGTTTTTGAAGATGCCGTTGTTTGCTGGAAGGGTGAGAAAATGAGTGAGTGGAAGGACCAGCTTGTTATGAACGCATATAAGTTTGAATTTCCTCTTCACAGACCTTATTACGATTTAAGTAATGAAGAAAAGGAATTGCTGTGGAATGGAAATAAACACTTTGGTGGCATTAACGACTTTTTCAAATTTGTAGAAAAAGAATCATATAAAATACAGTATAGGGTTATGCTTGCACGTTACAGGGGAAAAACAGTTTGTCCTGAATGTAAAGGAACCCGAATTAAAAAAGAAGCGTCTTATGTTAAGATAAACGAAAAATCAATTATTGATATAGTTTCTGCTCCAATTGATGAACTTTTACAGTTTTTTGTAAAAATTAAATTGAATGAGTTTGAACAAAAAGTTTCGAAGCGAATAATTGAAGAAATAATTAACAGATTGAGGTATCTTCAGGATGTTGGACTTGGTTATCTTAACCTTAACCGGTCATCATCCACACTTTCCGGAGGAGAGTCACAGAGGATAAATTTGGCAACTTCACTGGGCAGCTCGCTTGTGGGCTCGATGTATATTCTTGATGAACCAAGTATTGGACTTCACCCACGTGATACATTCAGATTGATAAAAGTTCTGAAACAGTTGCGAGATTTGGGTAATACTGTTATTGTTGTTGAGCATGATGAAGATATTATTAAAAATGCTGATCAGATTATTGATATAGGACCACTAGCCGGAATTCATGGAGGCGAAGTCGTTTTTAACGGTTGCTTTTCTGAACTTCTAAAATCAAAAACCAGCTATACCGCTAAATACCTTAATCATGAGCTTAATATTGAGCCCCCGAATTCTCGTCGAAAATGGAATAGCTATATAGAAATTATTGGTGCTCGAGAAAATAATCTTAAAAACATTAATGTTAAGTTCCCATTAAATGCAATGACTGTTGTAACGGGAGTTAGCGGCTCAGGGAAAACATCTCTTGTTAAAAAAATATTATATTCAGCAATTAAAAAAGCTCATGGCGGGTACAATGAGAAAACAGGTAAATATATCAAACTTGAAGGTGATTTAAACAAAATTCATAATATTGAACTTGTTGACCAAAACCCTATCGGACGTTCATCTAGATCAAATCCTGTCACTTATATAAAAGCTTATGATGAGATAAGAACTTTATTTGCCGATCAAAAGCTTGCAAAGGTCAGAGGATATAAACCTGGTTTTTTTTCATTTAATATTGAAGGCGGAAGATGCGAAGAATGTCAAGGTGATGGTGTTGTTAAAATTGAAATGCAGTTCATGGCAGATGTTTATCTTACCTGTGAAAGCTGTGGTGGTAAACGATTTAAAGATGAAGTACTCGATATTGAGTACAGAGGGAAAAATATTACTGATATTCTTGATTTTACTGTAGAAGAAGCGCTGAGCTTTTTCAACCTTCCTGCATCAGGAACAGCTTTGGAAAACAGGATTTACAATCGTTTAAAACCTTTATTTGATGTTGGACTCGGATACGTTAAACTTGGTCAGCCATCGAGTACATTAAGTGGTGGTGAAGCTCAACGACTTAAACTGGCATCTTTTCTATCAAAAGGAGGAACAGAGAACAGCACTCTGTTTATTTTTGATGAACCTACAACAGGCTTGCATTTCCATGATATAAGCAAACTTTTTCAGGCAATAACAGCATTGATAGATATTGGTCATACTGTTATTATCATTGAGCATAATATGCAACTGATAAAATGTGCTGACTGGATAATTGACCTTGGTCCAGAAGGTGGTGATAAAGGCGGTCATTTGATATTTGAAGGAACACCTGATGATATTTTGAAATGCGAAGAATCATATACAGGGAATTTTCTAAAAATGTCCTTAGAATCCTGATAAATTTTTCAGATAAGTTCAAGGATTTTTGAGCAGATAAATTCTGCCGCATTGCCATCACCGTAAAAATCAGGAAATGAGCTTGTTTTTCGGGTCAATAAAATTTTATAAGAATCAATAATTTTATTTTCATCAGCATCTGCTATAATTGCATTGCCGTTTTCGACTAATTCTACCCATTCTGTTTCAGGTCTTAAAATAACACAGTTTTTTCTGAAGAAATAAGATTCCTTTTGAACACCACCGGAATCTGTAAAAATCAATTGAGCGTTTTTTTCAAGAGCAATCATATCAAGGAATCCAACCGGTTCAATAATTTTGATTAAATCACAATCGGAAACTCTATTATATATTTCTGTTGAAAGGTTGGCTTGCAGAATCTTTGAAGTTCTGGGATGAAGAGGAATAATAAACTGCTTTTTGTCAATGTTCGCAATTTTATGTATTGCCGAAAAAATTGCATTAAGCCTTGTTTTATCATCAGTATTATTATCTCTATGAACAGTAGTAAGAATATAATTGTTTTTTTGAAGGTCGTTTCTTGTAAGAATATTCTCTTTATTTTCTGTAAGTTTTGAGAAATATAAAGAGTTATCGTACATTATGTCGCCGCAGTGAATAATTGCCTGATTATCAATAGTATATGGTGGTTTATTATTGATGTTAAAACCTTCATTTTGCAGATTAATCAGACCTTGCTTGGTTGGTGAAAACAGTAATGTTGAGATATGATCACATAAAATTCTGTTTATTTCTTCAGGCATCGACTTGTTAAATGAACGCAAACCGGCTTCA
>CAZELC010000098.1:0-9361 GCA_964512865.1 uncultured Bacteroidales bacterium | reverse complement strand
ACCGGTGCATTTGCATTACTTATTGTATATTGTAAGTTTGCCAAAACAACAATAACTGAAATGTTCACTTACAAAAAGTCTGATTTTAAATTTGCAACGCAGGCAAGAAACTGGATTTTAAAACTTAATAATAGTTTTAGGTCATAAATTATATACATTGAGATAATTGTTTAACAAATAAATCCTTGTTTTTCGATAATACTAATTATTAAGATTCAATGAAATAATGAAAAATATTAAAGATATCCCGATTTTCTTTATTGTTGGTCGCGAAAGGTCAGGGACATCTTTATTAAGAAGCCTTTTTGATGCACATGAAAATGTTTCAATACCTCTTGAGTGTAGATTTATAATTGACCTTTATAAAAAATTTCACAAAAAAAAGAATTGGTCTATCAGCGATTTGATGGAGTTCTATAAAAATGTTACCGAGCAACCGGCATTTAATCTTTACAATATTGACTATGCCGAACTAAAAAAGAATCTGCTGTCACTCGAAGGTAAAAATGAATATTCTACAATATGTAAAGCTGTATATTTTACATACAGGTCGTGGAATAAAAAAAAAGAAATCCTATTGCTTGGCGATAAAAACCCATCATACTCGCTTCATCTTAAAACTCTTATTAAGCTTTTTCCCGAAGCAAAATTCATTCATATAATTAGAGATTATCGCGACAATATCTATTCGATGTGCAAGGTTAACTTTGAATCGCATAATGTTTCTTCGCTTGCTTACAGATGGAAATATTACAATCTGCTTATTGACAAATCGAAAGCCTTGTATCCTGAATTGTTTTATACACTCAGATATGAAGACCTTGTTGAAAACCCGCCGTTTTTCATGAGTCAAATCTGTGATTTTACAGGAATTGATTACAAACCTGAAATGCTTGAGTTTTACAAATCTCGCGATGAGGTAATGTCTATTTATCCTGAAGAATTGGTAAACATGAGCCAGAAAAGCCTGTTTAATCCAATTAACAAATCTTCGGTAAATACCTGGATGCAAAAACTCTCTCCGTTTAAATTAAAGATTGCTGAGAGTATTTGTGGAGATTATGCAAAAAAATATGATTACCAAAAGAAGTATAATAAAACTAATCTTTCTATTAAGCTGATATCTTTCCCCGGAAAAATATACGGACGGGCATATTTTGTCTGGATAAAAATGCTTAACCGGCTTCCTTACAGGATAAAAATAAGGGTTTTCCATGCGCTGGCGACAATATTTAAGCATTACTGGAAAAATTATAACAGAGTTGGCTCTAACTACGAAGAAACAAAAATATAGCTGCCGGAAATTATGAAAAATATACAGCTGTTCCGGAAAAAGTCAATTGATGAGATAATCAATAATGCAGAAATTCATCATAGCGACGGACATAAGCTAAAGAAGAACCTCAGCGTTTTCGACCTTACAGCTTTTGGAATTGCAGCTATTATTGGTGCCGGAATATTTTCCACTATAGGTAATGCGGCAAGCACCGGCGGACCGGCAATTTCTTTACTATTTATCTTTACAGCGGTAGCATGCGGGTTTTCTGCCATTTGTTATGCACGGTTTGCCTCTATCCTACCCATCAGCGGAAGCGCTTATACATACGCATACGCAAGCTTTGGAGAACTGATAGCCTGGATAATCGGATGGGATCTTATCATGGAATATTCTATTGGCAATATTGCTGTTGCTATTTCATGGTCGGGATATTTTAACAGCTTTTTAAGCGGTTTTGGACTGCATTTACCTGAATACCTTACAACCGACTGGGTTACCGCACACAAAGGTTTTGAAGCCGCGATTGCACAATTTCCAAATATCAATGATATTGCAGTTCACCTAAGCGGTGCAGCAAAAAATGCCTATCTCGCCTGGATAAATGCACCGCAAATGTTCGGAATCAGGATAATACTAGACATTCCCGCCCTTATGATTGTTATTTTCATAACTTATCTGGTTTACATCGGAATTAAAGAATCTAAAACAGCCAATAATATAATGGTTGCGCTTAAAATAGGAATATTGCTGGTTGTAATTTCCATCGGAGCTTTCTTTGTGCAAAAGGTAAACTGGTCGCCGTTTGCACCCAACGGTGTTGGCGGCGTTATGAAAGGTGTTTCGGCGGTATTTTTTGCTTATATCGGCTTTGATGCAATGACAACAACTTCGGAAGAATGTAAAAATCCTCAGCGCGACCTGCCACGTTCAATAATATTCTCATTGCTTATAACAACAGTTCTTTATGTAGTGATTAGTCTTGTAATAACAGGAATGGTAAGCTATACCGAACTTGGTGTAAGTGATCCGCTTGCATATATTTTCGCCAAACTTAATATGCCATGGATATCAGGACTGATTGGACTTGGCGCCATAATAGCAATGGCATCGGTGCTATTGGTATTTCAACTTGGACAACCAAGAATATGGATGAGCATGAGCCGTGACGGACTTCTGCCGAAAAGATTTTCGAAACTTCATCCGAAGTATAAAACGCCTGGCTTTTCAACAATAATAACCGGATTACTTGTAGGAATTCCCGTATTGTTTATGAATATTACTGAAGTCACCGACCTCACAAGCATCGGAACTTTGTTTGCTTTGGTTTTAGTTTCAGGTGGCGCATTGCTACTCGATCATAAAGACAGAAAAAATAAAATTGAGCAAAGAAAAGGTTTCAGTATACCTTATTACAACAGCAGATATTTTTTACCACCTTTGCTTATTATAACAATTATCGCAGTATCATATTTCAATTTTAGCGGCATACGGAGTTTTCTGAGCATTACCGATGTCAGCAGACCGGAATTGAGCGAATGGAAGATATTTTCAGAGAAGATACCGATGATTGTCTTTTTGTTAATTGCAGCAGTGTTAAGCTTTTTCAGTGTAAAAAAGAAGTTTTCACTTATTCCTGTACTTGGTTTATTGACTAATATGTATTTAATGACTCAGCTTGGGATAACCAACTGGCTGAGATTCCTCATCTGGCTGACAGTAGGACTTTTAATCTATTTCACTTACAGCAAGAGACATTCGAAGTTGATAAAAACCGAATAGTTAACAGTAAATAACTGAGCTTAATTCCACAGAGAAAACACAACTCCGTGAAAAAAAAAGAATAAATCCAATCTTATTTTAACCTAAAGCCTTCCAGCACTCAAATTAAAATTAAAATACCTTGGCTCCATTCTCGTATTTCGGAAATTTATATTATTTTCATAAAAAATTTAAACAAAATTGCACAATGAAAAGATTTATCATCATTTCCTTTATTATTATCCTTGGCGGAATTACGAACGCACAAACAGGACAAGACACATTAAAAGGTTTCAAAAAGATATCATTTAATGAATTTAACGAAGACGCCGTTAAGCTTATTGGCGACCAATGGATGCTCGTTACAGCAGGTAATTTCACCAACAAATTCAATATGATGACAGCCAACTGGGGCGGTCTCGGATGGTTATGGAACAAACCCGTTGCTTATATTTTTATTCGTCCGCAAAGATATACTTATGAGTTTATCGAAAAAGAAGCTTTTTTCACCCTTACCTTTTTTGATATAAAATATAAAGATATCCTGCTGCTGCTCGGCTCAAAATCAGGAAGAGAAATGGATAAAATGAACAATTCAGGTCTCACTCCCATTGAAACTGCAAATAAAAGCATTGCTTACACAGAAGCCAGAATAGTGCTCGAATGTAAAAAAATATACGGAACAAAAATTAAATCGGAAGATTTTATCGACAAAACAATAGACAAACAAGTATATCCAAAAAAAGACTATCATAAAATGTATATCGGCGAAGTTGTAAATATTTGGGTTCAGTATCCGCCTGCAAAACAAAAGCAGAAATAATTTTATGATTATGGATGATAAACCTAAATTCAATAATGTTGATGAGTATATCTCGTATTTTTCCGAGCCTGTTCAGAAAAAGCTGAAAAAACTCAGAAATGCCATCAAAGAAGCATCTCCCGAAGCTGAAGAAATAATAAGTTATAATATGCCGGCATTCAGATATCACGGAATGCTTGCCTATTATGCAGCACATAAAGAACATATAGGATTCTACCCGGGCACTTTAATATCTGAAGAAATTTTCAGGAATGATACAAAAGGTTATGAAATCTCAAAAGGGACAATCAAATTCCCTAATGATAAAGATATCCCGATAAGGCTGGTAAAAAAAATAGTAAAGTACAAAACAGCTTTAAATTACGAGAAGTTTATCTCCAAAAAGAAAAAATAATCTTCAAAACCGGTAATAATTCTTAAATTTAGATAAATCATAAAAACAAAGACAATGAAACAAGTCATTATTTTTCTTCTCGCTGTCGGGTTATTAAGTTGCAACCATCAACATAATAATAAAATGCTTCTGCAGAAGCGTATTGACAGTTTGGAAAACGAGCTCAATAGTTGCCAGAATAGTTTTCACCTGTTGCAGTCGATATTGTGGTATCAGCACTCTCCTGAAATGCGTGCCTTATACATCCAAAGCTATAATAATGCTAAAATAGCACTTCTAAGTAATCTGAAAAATAAAATCCATAAACAAAAAAAGAATGCAGTTGTTGTTGATATTGACGAGACGATTCTTGATAATAGCCCTTATGAAGGATGGCTGTTTCTGACAAATAATATTTACTGCGATTCAAGCTGGAATGAATGGGTTAAAGAAGCCAAAGCAGAGCCACTGCCAGGAACTGTCGACTTTTTAAACTTTGCAAAGAATAATGGATGTGAAGTGTTTTATATTTCGAACAGAAAAAAAGACCCTCTCTTTGAGCCTACACTGCAGAATTTAAAGAAATTCAATCTGCCTTTTGCAGATGAAAAACATCTTTTGCTGAAAACAAAAAGCGATACCAATTCGGCAGGAAAAACCACCAAAGAAAAAAGACGCTTAATGATTGAAAACGAACTTAATTTTGAGATTGTCCTTCTTTGTGGTGACCAGATAGCTGATTTCGATAACGAATTTAGCGTTGCAAAAGGAATTACCGAAAAGCAGATAAATGAACGTGTAGATAAGCTGAGCGGGAAATTCGGAAGCCGTTTCATTATTATTCCAAATCCGATGTACAGCGATTGGCTAAGTCAGAATATCAGCGGAAGCGACAAGAATAATAAATGCACACATCTCGACAGCCTCAGGAGAAGTAAAATCATCACCAGATAAATGCAAAATATTCTTAAACAAATTTGATATCGAACTTAGAAATAATAATAAAACTAAAGCCGTATTGAACTTATTGAAAATCGACAATTAAAAATGGATATTTTCACGGCAGGCACGAACAGAAGGCAGCTTGTGGAAATTCAATGCTTAATTTCTAATACTTAAAAAACCCAAAAACTAAATTAGCTTTATGAAAAAATGTATTATTGCACTATTACTAATTGTTTATGCGTATTTATCTTTCGGTCAGGATTGCGGAGGAGCACCCACAGGAATGAATATCACCAATCTTTCAACAACAGCAATGCGTGTGCAGTTTTACCGGCCGCTCAAGCCCGAGAAATACTGGAGTAATAAAGATATAAAGGAATATGAACCCAATTTTAAGATAACGTACAAGGTGTATTTCAATCAGGCCGGACACCCTGATTGGGTTAAAGATATTGATACTTCACTTGTTGAAAAATCAGTCCAGATAACTGCCAATGAACATAGTTCAACCTATGATATATTAGGACTTATTCCCGGGCTTTCTTACGAAGTATGTATTTACACCAATTGCGGAAATAACAAATTTGCCGGTCCTTTATGTTATTTTTCTACACTTACCAGTGAAGCACCATGTACACTTGAGTTTACACCTTCTTCTGCAACAGCCGGAAGGTTCAAATTTATTTACAAGCCATTTACTAATGTTTTTGCCAAGCAGATAGTATTTGAATATCGTGAAAATAGCAGCGATTGGAAAATTGTAGATGTTGATGACAGCAACAGCGTATATATCGATGATTTCAAACCAGGCTCAACATATTTTGCACGTATTAAGTTTGTGTATTATAATGATGTGGTTTCTAGTTACAGCGATATCCTTATGTTTTCATTATAACGATATTCATTAAATTGATCGCTGATTGGGAATTAGCAATAAAAGGAAAAGCTATTTTTAAAATTGATCCTTTATAATAGAATGTTCATGAATCCTATAGTTATAAATATAAAACCAGAGCCGGACTTCACTCTTTTGATTACTTTTAATAATGGAGAGGTTAAATATTTTGATGTAAACCATATTTAGAAGTTGGCATTTTTAAAGAGTTGCAAGATTTAAGTGTATTTACTTCTGTAAAACCTTTCTTGGGAAATATCCAGTTGTCAAATGGTGTTGATCTTTGTCATGACACCTTATATCTTGAAAGCAAATAATTTTGAAAAGACAATTGCCCTGAAAACAATTCGTTTATTATACCATTTATTCAGAATATAAACTAAGAAACTTTATAAGGTTTACCACGACAACAGCGTATATATCGACAATTTCAAACCCCGTCAACATATTTTGCACGCATTAAGTAGTGTATTATAATGATATTAGTTTGAGTTACTGTGATATTTTTATATTTTTGATGCAGGATTTGAGTTGCTAAATTTTAAAAAATCGCATAATATTTTATTGAAATAAGTTTTAATATGTTATTTATCGCTATCTCGTTCATTTTTAGTGCCTGTATCTTTTATACTGTTGGAGTATGGTCAGAGAAGATTCAAAAACGACTGAAAATCTGGCATGTAATAGTTTTTTGGCTGGGATTTATCTGCGACACAATTGGCACAGGGGCAATGGGGAAAATTGCAGGTTCAATCATTCAGATGAATTTTCATGGACTAACAGGAATACTTGCAATATTGCTGATGTTGTTCCATGCTATATGGGCAACAATTGTTACTGTCAGAAAAAACGAAGGTATGATACTAAAATTCCACAAGTTCAGCATTATTGTGTGGATAATATGGTTAATACCGATGATCACAGGAATGATACTGGGTTCAGACGTTTGACAGACAATCTGATTATAAAATGAAATTCAAACTAATACTGGGATTAACAATTTTCGTCCTTTCACCATGTATCAACTCTCAGGCATAAGCTTCTGAGAGAGTCGCAAATAAAATCATCACAACAGGCATAAGCTTCTGAAAGAATCGCAAACAGATTCTATACCTCAGGCATAATCTTTTGATTGTGTAGCAAACAACATTAACATCTCAGGCATAAGCTTCTGAGAGAGTCGCAAATGGCATCAATACCTCAGGCAATAGTATCTGAAAGAATCGCATACGTCTTCGTTACCTTAGGCATTAGCAGCTGAGAGAATCGCAAAAGGCATCAATATCTCATGCAAAGCAGTTTTAAAGTCAGGCAAAGGCGACGATTTTCAAATTAACCTTATCGCTTTTACAATTTTCATTGATTTAATAACGATAGTATTCATTTTTTTGTCAGTTGAAAAACTATTTGCAAAGGTCAATGCCGGCGATTTATGGAAATATATCAAATAAAAATAAATTGCAATCAGACAATCTTTAAAAAAATTTTGGTATTATCATTGCATAGATCATTTATAAAAAATAAATTTCCCAAATAAAAAACTCTCCTGTAAAAGGAACACAATTTAAAAAACATAAAACTCATGAAATAATAATACTTTTTTCTGAAAATCAATAAAGAGCTAAGGTAAACTCAAATAATAATTAAAAAATACTTATTTTTTCATTGATTATCAGTTATTTGAAAGGTAATATTAAAAAAAATCAAATTTCACTTAGGGTAAACCGGAAGTTATGTGTAATACTTACGAAAAGGTTCTCTGACAAAATAAAACATAGTAAAATTTGAGTTAATTGAGTTAAAAAATCAGTGTTCCAAAAATAAACAACTACAAAAATTACAATATTTCTAAACAAAAACATACAAATGAAACACAGCTTACCTAAAAATTAGCAGTACCAACAGTTCACTATTTTATTAATTATTTAAACATTTGTATTATGAATAAATTACAAAATTTCAGACTGATGATGTATTACTCAGTAATTTCCATCAGCACAGCTAAAAAGGTGTTATGGGACGGCAATGTACCATTTGCTTTATCATTCGACTTATTCACCCAAAAAGTTCAACTTATCCAAAGCTTCAGCAAAATGCAGACAGCTGAGATAATTGGCACTACCTCCGCTAAAAACGAAAAGAAAAAGGAGCTTATCTCACTTATACTCTTCTTTGAGCAAAGATTAAAATCATTCGCCTCAGCCAACAATAATATTGGACTTTACGACAGTCTTGGATTTAATAGCACCAGGCTGAAATATATGCATGATTCAAACCTTCCGGTTGTGGCCGGCACATTGATTCAGCTTGCCGATGAATATTATGATCCACTTACATCTTACGGGATAACAGGGGAATGGCTTACAAATTTCAAGAACATTGCCGAAAATTTCAGCTCCGAATTATTAAAGCCACGAAATGCCATAATGCAGAAAAAACTGGCAACCGAAGCACTTTCTGCTCTTTTCAAGGAGGCAGATACCATTTTAAGAGATCGGCTTGATAACGATATCATTGTATTTAAAGCCGACAATCCCGATTTTTTCAACCAATATTTTATGGCAAGAATAATAGCTGACAAGGGGCACAGAAGAATTACAGTAAAAGGTAGCGCCATTATAGAAGGAAGCAGCGAACCTGTTAAAAATGCAAGTTTCTTATTTACAAAAACAGGAGAAAATATGGTTATTATTGAAAAGAAGACTTCCGATAAAGGACACTTCCTTGTTAGAAGCCTGCCTGACGGCGATTATTTGGTAAAAGTGAGTAAAGTCGGCTTCAAAGAGCAAACCGTTAAAATTACCATTGCAAACGGCGAAATGGTAAACCTTAACGTAAAAATGGAGGCAGCTTAGCGGCATTCCAAAAGAATAAAATACAACAAAGAATCAAATAAAAAGCCTGTCGGAAGTAGAATTTCGGCAGGTTTTTTATTTATGGATCAAAAAGATCCTTTGCACAAGGTCTCTCTGAGCCGGGCAGATAATGCGACAGCAGTATATGTCCGTGTCGAAGAGAGCGTATTTGGTTCTAAAAGATTCTTTGCGCAAGGTCCCTCTGAGCCGGGCAGATAATGCGACAGCAGTATATGCCCGTGTCGAAGAGAACCTATTTGATTCTAAAAGATTCTTTGCACAAGGTCTCTCTGAGCCGGGCAGATAATTAGACAGCAGTATATGCCCGTGTCGAAGAGAACCTATTTGGTTCTAAAAGATTCTTTGCACAAGGTCTCTCTGAGACCTCCAACAAAAACCAAGTTTTTGATATATAAATAAAAATGAACATCTT
>CAZELC010000097.1:0-9387 GCA_964512865.1 uncultured Bacteroidales bacterium | reverse complement strand
AAAACCCATTCCACCTGTAGGAACCTGAAAATTATATGCTTTTTTCTTGTTTATAAATGCTGCAACTCGCCCGGCAGGCTTACCATTATCGTCATATAAAACCCATCTGGTAGCTTCACCGTTTTTAAAAAAAACGTTAGTGTCACGGTCGAAAATTTTTTCTATTTCTCTGTCAAGCGGGCAAACCCAGATATTATCATCCTGATAAATTATTCTGGCAACATCAAGAAATTCCTTCCTTTCAGTCTTTGTCAGAACCTCTTTTATCTGCATATTTTCTTTTTTAAACTTTATACAAAATTATATAAAAAATAACTTGTTAAAAAAACTTATTTTATCGAGTTGAAATTAAAACTGTATAAAAGTTCAGGATAAAAGGATTTGTCGTTAACCATGTATGCTGCTCTAAAACCAATATCTACAGGCACAGGGATTCTGAAAAAGTGGCAGGTAAACAAAATATCCATACCAACCGAATTATAAAAACTATTCTTACCATCAGTAACTCCCTGGCAATATTCATAAAAAGGATTTACAGAAATCCTTTTCAAAAATAAAAACCATGACAGGTTTGCATCTGGGTATGCAACCGGCATAGCATAATTAAAAAAACAGGAATACAGGTCTCTGTCAAGAGGATCGTACCCTGAGCTCGTTCTAATAACATTATTATATGGCAATTCCGGGGCATTACGCTGATATGCCAAATAAACTCCAAATCCATGGTGCCTAGCTATTCCAGGTATATATAGTTGCATTTCCGCACTGTAAAGTTCTCCAAGATTTTCATCTTTAAAAAAAGGAGTTCCCACAAAATTCACATTTATAAACTGCCCCCACCTTGGTTGAATATCCTGCGATGTGCTTTTAATAATATTATAAAATGTCAGTCCTGTTTCTATAGTCTGGTTATTTACTGTAAAATTAGATTCATTACTTTGTATTACATTATAATTCATAAATGTCGTTGTCAGTTTGGGCTGTATTTTTCTGAAATATTTTCCGGAGCTCAGGCTTAAAGGTAAGCTTACACTAAGGCTAATATTATTCTGTTGAACATGCCTGTCATGAAAAACGCCATTATCATCATCAAAACTGATATTTCTCATAAGATAAGATCTAAATTTCAGGTCTATCTCAGGAAACCATCCTTTATAATTAAGGTCAATGAAAAAGTTAGAAATTGATTTTCGGTTTGTCGCTATTTCAAAACCGCCTGAAATAAACATTGAGCTTAGAATATTTTGCGACATGGCACTTATTCCGGGTTTTATACTCGTATTATCAGCATTAACCGATAATGGACCCCAGCTGTGGAAATTAAAAAGATGTTTTATTTTCGAATATTTCTCAGTTTTAAAAACACTATCACCAATCTTATTATAATCAAATTTCGCCGGCTCCCTGGCTGCCAGATCATCTATGAAGTCTGGTTTGACATTTTTTTCAGGGTCAAATGCTGTCCATTTTGACTCATCAAGCGGTGCCGAATAAATATGGTTACCATCCGAATCATAATCTGTTAGTATTATTCGCGATTTTTTTTGGTCAGTAAAGACAGCTTCTGTTGAACCAAATTTTGAAGAATAGACAATGCTTATTTTTCGTGTGCCGGTATCAATAGCATAAATATTATCAACACCTGTATAATTGGCGTTATATAAAATGTAATTTTTATAAAATACTGGATTTTGTATCTCAATTGTTGAAGGTTTAATTATTTCTTTGATTTCTCCGGATGCAGTATTTATCAGTACTATTGATTTCCCTTTTTTCGAAATAATAACTGAGGCAATCTTTGATGCATCACCTGACCAAGATGGCTGAATAAAATAATCATTATTTTCGGTTTTTATTTTTTTTATGGTTTTACCTGAATTAATGTCAATAATTGCGAGTGCATATTTCCCGTTTGGAGTAGTTTCAACGGCCATCATTTTTTTGCTGTCATTACTTATCACGGGCCGGTAGAAGTAGCTTTTTTTTGTCACCTTTTTTACCTTTCCTGATTTTAAATCACATATTTTAATTTCAGAATAGTTCCTGTGCTCCCATCTTATATCAGGTTTAAACTCAGACCACACAAGCAAGCTGTCAGAGCTTGAACTCGCACCGTTCATTACCTCACCCGGTGTGTGAATTATCTTTTCTTTTCCTATGCTGTCAATCAGAACAAATCTATCAATATCATTAATAGATGATTTTAATGCAATAATTTTATCTCCATTAACAACAGCAGGATTATGATAATAAGTAAAGTATTTCCCGGTTTTTAGTGATAAAATTTTATTTTCGGAATATTTAACATTCATATTTTCATTGCTCCAGGATTTTATTAATTCATCCGTGGTGTATCTATAAATGTCTTCACAACCCCTTATATTCCATTTAGTTCTTACACCTTTTGAAAATGGTGATATTATAGTAGGAAAAGGAACTTTTGCAGTTTGCTCAATTGGTTTATTCCAGAAATCAGTACCAAAGTATTTTCGAGGTATTGAAGTCATATAATAACCAAGGGTATATTTATCAGAGACAAAGCTTTTGAATGACCCAAAGAAAGCCTTATCGTAACTGTATCTTCCTTTTTCAAGCAGTTGAGCTTTGAATGGCATTTTAAAAGATGCAACTCTACCCCTTCCCGAATTACTGAATACAGTTTCTGCATAAACTGCATCACCTTCGAGAAACCACCCCGGAATATAAACACCTAAAACTGCCGATACTGCCATTTGACCAAGGAAATAAGAAAAGACTTTAATAGTTTTTGTGTTTAGCTTGTCAACCTGTACTACGTGGCGAAACTCATGCACTGCAAGCTGGTCGTACCAATATTGTGCATACATATCCTGAGCCGGCACAGTATAAAGTTCTACTCTTTTCGGCGCCCATGCTACTTCACCGTTTGAATTTGATTCGTGATTATGGAGTAACACAGGTATTTTCTTTGGATAATGATTAAGGGATTTTGAGCAAACAGGGTAGAATGCCTCTAAAAAGTTCGCAAAATATTGAGCAGTTTTTTCAATGCTATCCTGATATATTATCTGAAAATGTTCAGTGTTTATCTGTTTCCAATGAATGCTTGCAGGATCCTGTCCGGTATCATAAAACTGCGCTGAACTGCTATAAGGCAGTCCAAATAATATTAAAGCAGAAATAGAAATTACAAATAATATTTTTTTAAAAAACATCATATTCAGCCGTTAACAAGCAGTTTGCCTATTTACAATTATCTCCAAATATAAAACTATAGTTTGGGGTTGACAAGGGATTTTGCGTTTATGTTATAGTTTTTGAAGCCTTCGATAAAATATATGCACATTTTATCAAACTTCCGACCCTATGATTATTACATCGGCTTAGATAACAAATGAAAGTGGTCAATTAAGAAACCGCAGTATTATACAATAATAATGGTGATTATTGTATTATCAATTTTTTTACTGCAATTCCCATATGGGTCTTCGCTTTAATAATATAGATACCGCCTGACAAATCAGAAATATCCACGAAAGTGTAAATATCATTCGCTGTTAATCTTATCAATATTTGTCCTTCGATATTCAAAATTTCAATTTCGGATTTTGCTGCACACTCAACAGTGATTTTACCTTTTGCAGGGTTTGGGAAAACAGAAATATTTAATGGATTATTTAATTCATTTATTCCGAGATTTGTGCAACTCAGCATTGGAGTGCTTACCGTTACATACGATGAATCAACTGTTATAATACGGTATGAGCGATTAAATGCTGCAGCCGTTTGAATATAACGTGTGCTGTCGAGTCCGTTTTCAGTAATAACATGACCCATTCTATTGGCAACCACATTCTGGTGCTCGTGCCCGTTAAGTACTATGTCAACATGATTTGAATCACAGATATTCAGGAAAGTGGTTCTATTATTTGCAATTGAGCAGTCTTCAGGGCTATTTATCAATCCAGTAAAAGGAGTGCCATCAGAGTTTGTTCCGATAGCATTAACTACAGGGTGATGCATTACAATAATTTTTCGTTTATTGCTGTTTGCACTTAGTATATTCCTAATATAATTACATTGTTCATTTGAAAGTCCTTTTCCTTTCTTATTCTGAACAGTTATTGTAGAGTCAGAACCGGAACGAATGAATATGACTACTGCATGATCAGTTGTTATAGAAAAATCTGTATCAGGGGTTAAAAATTCCTTATAATAAGTAAGAGTGTCATTTGATGGTGGCGGGTTAACCAAGGCTGTCCAATACTCATGATTTCCTGGAACAAAATAAATAGGAATAGTCATGGCAGAATCAATAAAATAATCGCCAATCCCGGGATTGGTTTGTGATGGAGGAAACAAGTATTGGGTTACCGTAGGATACATGCCATTTATCGGAAGGTTACCAACATTTGATACATCGCCACTAACAACAACAAAAGTGGGTTTTGGATTAAGTTTGGCAAATTCTTTAATAGCGCATTGGAAATATTGTGCATTAGTATCACTTTCCTCGAAAGGGAAGTTGGAAGCATGTATATCGGAAATATGAATGAAGTTAAACTGAGCAAGGGAACTCAATACTGAGATGCATAAAGCTGCGAAAAGTAAAATTTTCTTTTTCATAAGGTTTAAGTTTTATATTTATTTAAATAATTGATTGTCTATTTATTAGTTTATATTTTTCTCACCACAACAATAAAATCAATGATATTATTTTACCATGATTTCAAGATAGACATTTTTTATATGGCATGGTAAATCAAATATACACTATTTTATGTTTTGGATTAAAATTATAATTATTCCTGCTGCAATTATCATTTTTCACTCTTAATTATTCATTATTAACTAAATTTATCCCCGAATAAAAGATAAACCAACCTGATATATGAAAAAGAGAATGACTGCTTCTAAAATATCCTTACTTGCTGTCATGCTCATAATGACTGTAGTTTCATCAAACTTAAACTGGGGCGATGACAATTGGAAAGACATAGTTGAAGCCGATGGTAAAGGTTATTACGCTTACCTTCCGGCAGTTTTTATTTATCATGATCTTAATTTCGGCTTCTTTGAAAAAATAGAAATGGAAAAGTACTATAACAAAAACATTTTCTATGACTACAGAAGCTATTCAAACAATAAAACTATCGATAAATATTATTGTGGCACAGCACTCACCGTGATGCCTTTTTTTCTCATTGCACATAGCTTAAGCTATTTTTATGGTAACGATACCGATGGTTTTTCAAAATTATATATGGTTTTTGTGAGTGTTGCTGCACTTTTTTATCTTTTAATAGGACTAATTTTTCTTAACTCAAGTTTCAATATTTTTGAAATTAAGGAGTGGCAAAAGTCGCTTATTCTTTTTGCCTCTGTATTCGGGACTAACCTTTTTTATTACACTGTCAGTGAGCCGGGCATGTCGCATGTATACAGTTTTGCCTTTGTGAGCATGTTTTTTTATTATTCATTAAAATATTTCCGCACCTTTAAAAAGAAATTTGTTCCGGCACTCTCCATAATTGCAGCAATCATTATTCTAATTCGACCAGTTAACGGACTAATAATTCTGATATGGCCATTTGCTGCAGGTAGTTTGGAGCAGCTTAAAAAAGGGATTATAAATATTTTTAAGTATAAAAAAGTATTGATCATAAGTTCATTTCTTTTCTTAGGCATTTTGTCAATTCAGTTCATTATTTATAAGATCTCTACAGGAAGTTTTTTTGTGTATTCATATACTGAAGAAGGCTTTAATTTCTTTGATCCGCATTTTATCGATATATTATTCAGCTACAAGAAAGGGCTTTTCCTTTACACACCAATATTTATTTTATCATTTACCGGAGCATTTTATTTGTGGAAATCGCAAAGGTTTTCATTTTATTCATGGTTTGCCTTTTTTATCATTATCACATATATTCTTTCTTCCTGGTGGAACTGGTATTACGGCGGAAGCTTCTCATCAAGAGTATATGTTGAGTTTATTCCATTATTTATGGTTCTTTTGGCTATTGCTCTTAATAAAATCAGAAAAAAGAGCTTGAAAATAAGTTTAATATCAGCCATTGTATTGCTTACTCTACTTTGCCAGATACAGACATATCAATACCGTTATTATCGGATTCACTGGTCGGAAATGACAAAAGAAAAGTATTGGGATGTTTTTTTAAGAATAGATAAGATTTGATGTCATTTTTTCACAGATCAAAAATTATTTGAAGTCAGCTTATCTATAAATTCATACTGACATCTGAACTTATTTAATTAATTCTGCCTTAATAATGGCGTTGTAATGTTTTAAATAAAAAAAAGTTTATTTTTGCTGCAAATCTATAATTATGAGATACATTATTAAACTCATTATTCTGACATTTGCGGTTTATATTACAGGATACCTTTTCAGAGGAGTTGTACATATCGACAGTTTCGGAACTTCAATTCTTATTGCTCTTGTTTTATCATTGTTAAATACATTTTTGAAACCGATACTTGTATTCTTTACCATTCCTTTTACTGTTGTGACATTCGGTTTATTCATGCTGGTAATAAATGCAGCCATTTTAATTATAGCGTCCAAGATAGTTCCTGGTTTCACCATTGATGGCTTCTGGTGGGCACTTTTCTTTAGTATGATTCTATCCATCATTAATTCAGTACTTGAAATTCCTTTCAAACAGCAGATCAAGCCAAAACAAAATTTT
Source organism: uncultured Bacteroidales bacterium (assembly GCA_964512865.1). GTDB lineage: Bacteria > Bacteroidota > Bacteroidia > Bacteroidales > CAIWKO01 > CAZELC01. The sequence goes on along the minus strand of CAZELC010000097.1, from coordinate 2,695 downwards.
CAAAATCAAAACCATAATCAATCTGATAAGGATGATGATCATTTTGATGATTATGAGGAGGTAAAATGAGTCGGCAGTTGGCTATCGGTGGTCGGTGTATCGGTAATCAGTTATCAGTAATCGGTTATCAGTAATCGGTATGTTTTGCAAAATCTGATGACCACCGACTGAAGACTGACAGACTGACGACTGATGACTGAAAGACTGACGACTAAATAATCATCCCTGCACCAACAGTTTCATTTGTATTTTCATCAATAATAATCACGCTGCCGGTATGGCGGTTTATCTTATATTTATCGAAATATAGTGGTTTTGTCGTTTTGATAGAAATTCTGGCAATATCATTTAACCCGATATCGTTATCTCCTTCAATTCTGTGAAGAGTATTAATATCGACTTTATATCTAATTTCCTTAATAATGCTTTTTACTTCGTTGGTGGTATGTTTTATCAGGTATTTGCCATCAATCCTTAATTTCACTGTACTCATCCAGCATATAATTAATTCTACATCCTGAGATATTGTCGGCTGATTATGCTCTCTGACAATCATATCGCCTCTACTGATATCAATATTATCTTCTATAACAAGAGTTACTGACATTTGAGGAAAAGCCTCATCAACCTGACCTTCAAAAGTATCGATGTATTTTATTCTTGATGTAGCATTTGATGGAATGACCATAATCTTATCACCGGGTTTAAAAATACCACCGGTAACTTTTCCGGCGATTCCTCTATAGTCATGATATTCGTTCGTATTTGGGCGGATAATATATTGAACAGGAAAGCGGCAGTCAATCAGGTTTTCATCACTTGCAATATGAATATTTTCAAGAATACTCAATAAAGTACCGTCTTTATACCATTTCATTTCCTCTGAATGGTTGACCACATTATCACCGTAAAGCGCACTAATAGGAATAAAGCGAACATCATTTATTTCGAGTTTTGCCGAAAAATTCGAAAAATCATCTTTTATCTTTTCATAAATATCCTTAGAGTAATGGACTAAATCCATTTTATTAATACAAATAATAAGATGTGGTATTTTCAAAAGAGAAGCAATAAAAGCATGTCTTTTTGTTTGCTCAATAATTCCTTTACGTGCGTCAACCAGCAATAGTACAAGATTAGTGTTGGATGCGCCGGTTATCATATTTCTTGTATACTGAACATGACCAGGAACATCATAAATGATAAATTTCCGCTTTGGTGTACTGAAATACCTATGAGCAACATCTATTGTAATTCCCTGTTCACGTTCAGCTTTTAGGCCATCCGTAAGATAGGCAAGATTAACATTTTCTTCGCCTCTAAGCTCACTGGTTCTTTTAAGAGCAGCATATTGATCTTCAAATATTGACTTACTGTCATATAGCAGCCGTCCGATTAATGTACTTTTCCCGTCATCAACACTTCCAGCTGTTGTGAAACGTAAAAGCTCAAGATTAAGGTATGATGCAATATTTGTCATTATTGTATATTCAAAATTTCAGGATCACTGATTGTTTTTAATTCATAAGTATGTTTATCAAAATAAGACATTTATTAAAAATACCCTTCTCTTTTTCTATCTTCCATAGCTGTTTCTGACCTTTTATCATCTTCGCGTGAACCTCTTTCGGTTATTCTTGAAGCAGAAATCTCAATTATAATTTCTTCTATTGTTGCCGCATCAGAAATTGTAGCACCGGTACAGCTCATATCACCAATTGTTCTGAACCTTATTTTCATGCGTTCAACTTTTTCTTCAGGTTTAAGTTTTATGAAATCAGATGCCGCAAGTAATCCACCGTCACGTTTAAAGCAATCTCTATAATGCGAAAAGTAAAGTGAAGGCATTTCAATTTTTTCATTATAAATATATTGCCATATATCCAATTCTGTCCAGTTGCTTAAAGGAAATACCCTGAAATGTTCACCTTTTTTCTTTTTCCCATTAAAAAGCGACCATAATTCCGGTCTTTGGTTTTTGGGGTCCCATTGTCCAAACTCGTCCCGATGTGAGAAAAATCGTTCTTTTGCTCTTGCTTTTTCTTCGTCTCTTCTTCCACCGCCAAGTAAGGCATCAAATTTATACTCCACAATTGTATCTAACAAAGTAACTGTTTGTAGAACATTTCGGCTTGCGTAATATCCCGATTCTTCAACAACTCTTCCTTTATCAATAGAATCCTGAACATAGCCAACCACAAGCGCAGCACCTATAGATTTAACCATTTCATCGCGATACTTTATTGTTTCAGGAAAATTGTGTCCTGTATCAATATGCAAAAGAGGGAAAGGGAGTTTTGCAGGGAAAAAAGCTTTTCTTGCCAAATGAGTCATAACAATGGAATCTTTTCCCCCCGAAAAAAGTAAAGCAGGATTTCCAAACTGCGCAGCAACCTCACGAATTAGATAAATAGATTCCGTTTCAAGTTGCTGAAGATGGTTCAGAGTATATTTCATTGTTTAAATTCATTTTAGTAAAGGCAATAAATAATCATAAAGTTCGGAAACAGTATCCGCAATTGATTTTTGCCCCGTATTAATAATGATATCAGGATTAGCAGGTATTTCATAAACAGAATCAATCCCTGTAAAATCTTTCACATTTCCTTTTCTTGCCTTTGCATAAAAACCTTTAACATCTCTTTTTTCGCAAATCTCAAATGGGCCATCAATAAAAACTTCAATAATTCTATTC